>CAJMRN010000037.1 GCA_905215815.1 uncultured bacterium
TTCGAGTAGCCGATTGGCAGCGGAGAAGGGGCTCGACCCCATAAAAGCGGGGAGTTCTGCCGTGGCACGGTTAGCCGAAAGCGGTGAGGGGTGCGTGGAGGCCAGGCAGAACTTGCCGGTCGCCTTGCCCGCGTCGGTCACGGCGAGCTTGCCTTCGACCATCTGCTGGGCAAAGCGGCCCCATGCCAAAAAGACTACCGGCTGGGGCAGCTGGCAGCAGCGTTCGATAACGTAGTCGGTGAGCGCGCTCCAGCCCAGCTTGGCGTGCGAGTTCGCGGCATGCTCGCGCACGGTGAGCGTGGTGTTGAGGAGCAGGACGCCCTGTTGTGCCCATGGGGTTAGGTCTCCCGTGGCGGGAATGGGGCAACCCAGATCGGCTTTGAGCTCCTTATAGATGTTGCGCAGGCTCGGCGGCAACTTGGTTTGCGTCGCAGGGACCGAGAACGACAGCCCCATGGCCTGGTTGGGCCCGTGATAGGGGTCTTGACCCAGGATGACAACCTTGACCTGGTCGGCCGGCGTATAGGCGAGGGCATTGAGGATGTCGTCTTGTGCCGGGTAGATGGTTTGCTCGGCACGCAAAAGGGCGATGCGCTCGAGCAGCTGGTTCGTAGTGTCACGTACCGGCTGCGGCGCATCGCCCAACCAAGTTGCTATGTTGCGGTCGCGGGTTGCGGTGTCCATGGGGCTCCTTTATGGCAGATGCTCTGTTGGCATCTATTGTAAAGGCGCCCGGAGACCTTTATGCCACGGCTGTATGAAGAGTGGGGTCTACGAGACTTGCTCGGGCGTTCCTGCCATGTGGGCGTGGTCGTGAGCGTGCGCATGAAGTCGCGGAAGCTGCACGGTTGCCACTATGACGCCGGTGAGGATGAGAGCGGCGCCAAAGAAGGCGATGGGGCTCAGGACCTCGCCGACCAAGAAGAACGAAAAGACGGCGGAGCAGACCGGCTCGAGCGAGAAGGCGAAGCCGGTGGTCTCAGCGGGCACGTGGGGCTGCACGAGCGTTTGGGTGATAAAGCCATAGGCAGAGCAGATGAGTGCGAGGGCAACGACGACCACGATCTCGCTGGGCGTACTGGGAAGGGTGAAACCGCCAAAGACGCATGCGGCAATGCCCGAGAACAGGCCGCCAAAGCCCAGCTGCCAAACGCCCAGAGCAAGCGGATCGACTTCTTCGACAAAGCGCTTGGCCACGATAATGTGGCTGGCATAGATAAAGGCCGAGAGCAGCATGATGATCGCGCCGGGATTCAGGCTGGTAAAGTCTGCGCCCGAGAGCAGCAACATACCGCAGGTGACGATGGCGGTGCCGACGAGCACTTTGCGCTCGGGGGCGCGGCGCAGCAGGGCGGCGTTGGCAAACGGCACGATTACGACCGTCAGGCTCTGCAAAAAGCCGGCGGTGGAGGCGGAGGTGAGGCTGGAGCCCAAGCACATGCAGGTGAGCTCGGTTGCCATAATGGCGCCGATGATGGCGGCACGGACCATAAGGTTGCGGTTGATGCGCAACGCGTGCTTGTGGAAGAGCAGCAGGCAGACCACAAAGGCGATGATGCAGCGTAGCGCAACGATGCTCGTGGCGTTCATACTGTCCATGCCGATCTTCATGAGGGGATACGAAAAGCCCCATGCGACGGGAACGGAAAATGAGAGCGCGATTGCTTTTTTGCGATCCATGGGACTCCTTTTGTTACAGAACGGTTTCGCACAAAGGATTCTGCTCCCAGATGTGGGTGTAGTAAAGCGAATGTATCTTCAGTATGATTAAGAAATGCTAATGTTGGCGAGAAAAGCCCTGGCAAAACGTTTTACGGCTGCATTGATGTGGAGGCACGATGGCATCGCGGTATCAGATTGTTTGTATGGTGGTCGATTGCGGCAGCCTGAAACGTGCGGCCGATGAGCTGGGCTATACGCAAAGTGCGGTGAGCCAGGCCGTCAAGGCACTTGAGCGCGAGCTGGGTACCACGCTTATCGAGCGCGGAAAGCAGGGCGTCTCGCTTACGCGCGACGGCAAGCAGTACCTGCCGTACCTGCGCCAGATCGTGACTGCCGAGGCCGAGCTCGAGGGCAAGCGCCAGGAGCTGCTGGGGCTTTCGTCGACTGATATTCGTATTGCGACGTTTACCAACGTGAGTCGAACCGTGTTGCCGCGCGTGATCCGCGACTTTGGGGCCCTGCACCCGGGGGTACACTTTACCCTTAAGCAGGGCGATTACACGCGCAACGCCCAGTGGGTGCACGATGGCGTGGTTGATTTTTGCTTTACGGCACGCGGTTTTACCGCGGGGCTCGAGAAGCGCGTGGCCTATCACGACGAGTTGGTAGCATTGTTGCCGGCCGCGCATCCGCTGACGGCAAAGGAAAAGGTGACGCTCGCCGATCTGGCGTCCGAGCCGTTTGTGCTGCTGGATGAGGGCGAACAGAGTCTGGTGCTCGATGCATTTGCGGCGCATGGGCTGTCGCCGCATGTGACGAGTGAGGTGACCGACGACTACACCATCATGGCGATGGTCGAGGAGGGCCTAGGCGTGAGTATGCTATATCGCCGTACCGTCGAGGGCATGCGGGCCGATATTCGTGTACGTCCCATCGTGCATGCCCCCTCGCGCGACGTAGTGGCGGCCTGGCGCAGCTGGGACACCATGCCTATCGCCACGAGGCACTTTATCGACTACATGAGCTCGCATATTGTCAATTAATGACTGGCGTGGCGTTGAGTGCGGTGTTTAGCGGGCTGTCGCTTTGGCTTTGGTGGCGCGATAGGTGCGTGCCGGGTGGCAGAGTAGTACCGCCACGACCATAAAGAACGCCGTGGTGCCCAGGCTGATGGGGTAGACCATCATGATGTTCGCAAAGGTGCGGAAGTGCGGGAACACGCAGAACACCCAATAGAAGCGGATGCCGCAGACGCAGATCATGGTGATGAGGGCGGGCGTGAGCGAGATGCCAAAGCCGCGCAGGTAGCCTGACATGTTTTCGTAGAACATGCTAAAGGCGTACGCCGGGAAGATCGAACACACGCGGATATAGCCGATCGAGACGATGTTGGGATCGCTGTTGAACAGCGATAGGATCTCGCGCCCCAGGCCGACAATAACAATAATCGTGGTGAGTGCAACGATGCCGCCTTCGACCAGGCAGACCTTGAGCGTTTTGGTGCAGCGGTCGATCTGGCGGGCACCGTGGTTTTGTCCCACAAAGGTTGTGCAAGCCTGGCTAAAGCTGTTGAGCAGGTTGTAGCACACGTACTCCAAGCTCATGGCGGCGCTCGATGCCGCCATGACCTCGGTGCCCAGGCTGTTGATGGCAGACTGGATGATGATGTTGGCGACAGCAAAGACGGCGCTTTGGATGCCGGCGGGCAGGCCGATCTTGACGATGCGCTTGAGGGCGACGGGGTCGATAGCCAGGTCGCATGGGGTGACGCGGACGACGGAGTCGGTCTTGAGCAGGCGGATAAAGAGTGTAGCGGCGCTGACGGTGTAGGCGATGGCGGTGGCGATGGCGACGCCTGCGACGCCCCAGTGGAGTACGGGGACAAAGATGAGGTCCAGGCCAATGTTGAGGACGGTGGACACGGCAAGCGCCTGCAGCGGCATGCGGGTGATGCCGACGGAGCGGAAGATCGCGGCCTCAAAGTTGTAGAGCAAGATCGAGGGCATGCTGAGCAAAAAGACGCGCAGGTAGAGCGAGGCGAGCGGCATGGTTTCGGCGGGAACGTTGAGCGCGGCGAGCATGGGCTCGGCAAAGATCTCGCCCAGGGCGATGACGACAAAGCCCACGAGCGCCATTAAAATCGAGGTATGGACGGCGCGTTTGACCATGTTCTGATCGTTGCGGCCGATAGCGTTGGCGATGACCACGTTGGAGCCAAGCGACATGCCAATAAACAGGTTGAGCATAAGGCTGGTAAGCGGAACATTGGAGCCGACCGCCGCCATGGCGAGGGTTCCCTGGTCGCCCGAGAAGTTACCGATGATGACCGTGGCGATGAGGTTCGACAGCTGCTCCAAGATGCTCGTGGCGGCCACGGGGAAGGCGAACAGGGGAATATTGCGCCACAGCGAGCCGGTGGTCATGTCAATGTGCTTAGATACGGTGTCAGCCATATGCTCTCAATCTCTAATATGCTCTTTCGTGCTTATTTGCGCAGATGATGATACTCCTAATCGACTAGTCATTGGGGACGTTCTTAAACGACTAGTCATTCAAGAACGTCCCCAATGACTAGGTGGGGAAGGCGTGCGACAATGGTGGGCGTTGTGTTGTTCGCGCTAAGGAGTTGCCATGTTGTTGTGTCCCGTTTGCCATGAGCCATTGGTGGATAACGAGCGCGGTGCTGCATGCGCGGGCGGACACCGGTTTGACCGTGCGCGCGAGGGCTATCTGTATCTGCTGCGCTCGTCCAAGAGCGGCGACTCCATGGGTGATCCCAAGTCGCAGGCGCGCAGTCGTCGTGACTTTCTGAACCGCGGTTACTATGCGCCGTTGCGCGATGCGATGGTCGAGCTGGTGCGCAAGCAGGCGTCTGGGCGCGCTGCGTCTACGAATGGCCCCATGACGCTGCTCGATATTTGCTGTGGCGAGGGCTACTACACCAGCGCCATGGGCGCGGTGCCGGGCGTGGACGCTTACGGGTTCGATTTGGGCAAAGAGATGGTGCGCCTTGCCGCCAAGCGCGGCGATGCGACCTACTTCGTGGCCAACATGAAGGACATCCCCGTGGCTGATGGCGCCTTCGATATGGTGACCGAGCTCTTCGCTCCCTTTAACGAGCGTGAGTTTGCCCGCGTGCTGGCTCCCGAGGGCTCGCTCTACACCGTCGTGCCAGGTGCCCGTCATCTGTTTGGGCTCAAGGAGGTACTCTACGACACGCCATATCTCAATGACGAGAAACTGCCGAAGACTACTGAACTCGAGTTAGTCGGAACGCAGCGGGTGTCTGCGAATATTACGCTTCAGACCCAGGACGACATCGAGGCGGTGTTCCAGATGACGCCGTACTACTACCGCACGCGCCCTGCCGACAAAGAGCGCCTGGCAAACCTGGACACCCTTCAAACCGACATCGACTTCATCATCGCCGAGTACCGCCACGGCTAACAACCTGCCAAAAAGGGACAGGTTTATTTTGGTAGGTTTTATCTGGGCAAACGTAAAGGGCCGACCGCGTTGCTACGCGATCGGCCCTTTTTATTGGCGTATATACCAGAGTCGCTGAGCGATTGACACGGATGCGGTTTAGCTCAAACGGTCCATGCCCTCTTTCTTGACGCGGTTGGCGACTACAAAGTAGATAATGCTGACAATCAGGCCGCTAAAATCGGGGATGCTTGAGCCGGTCCCACCCAAGAGGGGCAGGGAGAGAAGCAGGCTGATGACCGAACATGCTAGGCAGACGATGGACCAAATCCAGACAACGCCAGCCTTGGCGGGATTATTTGCCGCGCGGATGCCAAAGACGGCGGTCACAATTTCGACGACGCCCAATACGATGACGACGATGCAAGAAACGATCATGGTACCCGTGATATCGCCTGCCGCGCTGCCCGCAAAGAGCGCTGTAGCACCCATGCCTGCGCTTAGAATGCCGACGACAAAGAAGAAGAACGATAGGATTTTGAGTGATTTGCAGGCGTTGCTCATGGCTGGTCCTTTCGATATGAGTACGCCAACCTGGCGCACCCCATGTGCTGCACATATGGTGAAGCACATTGTAGTTCAACGCGGCGATGCATATGCCTGAAAGCGCTTTGAGCCCGCGCAGACCAACCCCAACCTTTCAAAAAGGAAAGCTGGACGTAAGCCAAATCGATGGCAGCTCATGTGCGGCGCTGCGATGATGGGGCCATGGTAAGAGTTGGACCGAAGGAGGAGCCATGATGTACGGAACAGGGCAAGCGCGTGAGCCGCAGTCGTTGGGAAGGCGCATGAGTGATTCCGTGATCGCTGCCGTGTGCACGGGATTGATGGCGGTGCTTTGCATTGGGATGCTGTGGACCATGTCGCATGTGGGACAATAGCGGACGGTTGGGTGCCGACATAAACGGCGCTCACGTATTCGTTTTGCTTGTTAAGGAGTACCCATGGGCGTCGTCGATCCCTTTTCTGTTGCTCGGGCCGCGGGGCTTGAGCTGACCGGGAAGTCCGAGGGACTCACGCTCACCGACGGCACGATGGAGCTGCGTGCCGATTTTGGCCGCATGCTTCCGCGGCTCAAGCAGGGCCGTCTGCAGCAAGAGCTGTTGGTAAAGGCTGCGCGTGCAAAAGGCATCGAGCGCCCATGGGCGATTGATGCCACGGCAGGTTTTGGTGAGGATTCGCTGCTGCTGGCGGCCGCGGGCTTTACCGTCGATCTGTATGAACAGGATTGCGTGATCGCGGCGCTCCTCAAGGATGCCTTGGATCGCGCGGCAGATGATCCGGCGCTTGCGACAGCCGTGGCGCGCATGCGCTTACATGCGGGCGAGGACAGCATTGCCGGCCTTCGCCATACAGCTGAGCTGATCGGGCAGGGCGAGCTCACCGCTCCCGACGTGGTGTATCTGGACCCCATGTTTCCCGGGCGCACCAAGAGCGCGGCAGTTAAAAAGAAGTTCCAACTCTTGCATCATCTGGAACAGCCGTGCGCCGATGAGGAGACGCTGGTCGAAGCCGCGCTTGCGGTGCACCCGCGCAAGGTCGTTATCAAGCGGCCGGTGAAGGGGCCGCTGCTTGCCGGCGTTAAGCCGAGCTATCAGCTTGCGGGCAAGGCCGTTCGTTACGATGTTTTGGTGCCGCCGCGCCCGTAGCTTGCGCGCGATAGCTGCTGCTCCGTCAGCGCCGTGCCGATGCGGTGCCTATTTCCATGGGTGCGATGTCAGGTGCCAGCCACCGCAGTATTCGCATTTGTAGCAGGCCAGCCCGCGGCGCCCGCGGTTTTCGCAGTCGGCCATAACCGCCTCGGCCTCGACGCGTGTGTCGTAACGGTTTTTGCGCTCGCACGATTTGTAGCGCCAGGCTTCATCGCGCTCGGCGTCCAGGGCGTTGCGGCGCTCGTCCTCGCGTGCAAACAGGTCGCTCATATCGCCGCCGGTGGCAGCGCCCAAAAACTCGCTTTTGGCCTTTGACCAGGCGGCTCGCTTTTTGCTTCCCATCTGCATCGCGCCCCTCTGCAAACGTTGGTATCATTGCTCAATCAAAGTGATACCAATAAACGTGAGGTCGCCGCGTGATGATCAGAAAAACCCTCGATACCGACATTCCCGCCGTCATGGCTATCTATGACGCGGCCCGCGCCTTTATGCGCGCGCATGGCAACGCCACGCAGTGGCCCGAGGGCACGCCTTCGGCCGAGCAACTGGCTGCCGATATTGCCGCTGACGGCAGTTACGTGTGCGAAGTCGACGGTCGCGTGGTGGCGACGTTTGCCTTTTTACCGGGCCCGGACGAGTGCTATGACGTCATTGAGGACGGTCAATGGCGCAGCGATACTCCGTACGCCGTGCTGCACCGTGTGGCGTCCGACGGCACTGTGCACGGTATCGCGGCTGCGATGTTTGCCTTTGCCAAGGGGCGTGCCGATCACCTGCGCATCGATACTCACCGAGACAACCTGCCCATGCAGGGCGCGAGTATTAAAGCGGGGTTTGAGCGTGCCGGCGTCGTGTATGTATCGGACGGCACACCGCGTGTTGCGTTTGACTGGCTGCGCGAGGCATAAGAGCGAGGGCGCGTATCAATAATTCGCGCGAACGAAAATGGTCCCACCCGGGGTCATTTTCGTTCGCTGCGCTGTTTTGAAAGCCGGCTTTCGCAAGGCGCGAACCTACGAAAATCGCCACGCGGCAACGCGGAGCGATGAGCTCGGTCGGGGGATAGGGCCCGCTTCGCCCGCCGGCCCGTAAATTGTATCATCCAGTGTGGAACGAGGGTGCCCGTTGCCGCGTGCGATGGGCTTGCAATAAGAGGAGAGCCATGTCGAAGCAAGCGGTCGTTGGAATCTTGGCGCATGTCGATGCCGGCAAGACCACGTTGGCCGAGGCCATACTGTTCAACGCGGGTCGCATTCGCAAGCGCGGCCGCGTGGACGATGGCGATTCGCATCTGGACACTAATGCGATCGAGCGCGAGCGCGGCATCACGATTTTCTCGTCGCAGGCCGTGTTCGACCATGGCGAAACCCACGTCATGCTCGTGGATGCGCCGGGGCATGTCGATTTTTCTGCCGAGGCGGAGCGCACATTGCGAGCGCTCGACTACGCGATTTTGGTTGTGGGCGCCAACGACGGCGTGCAAGGGCACACCGAAACCCTGTGGCGCCTGCTTGCGCGCTATGACATCCCGACGTTCATCTTCATCAACAAAATCGATTTGGAGAATCCCGGCCGCGATGTTTTGCTGGCACAACTTGGGCAACGTCTCTCCGAGGGCTGCCTGGATGCCAACGAACTGCTGGCGGGCGGCGCCGTTCAGGAGGACGCTGCTGCATTGGACGAGGCGGCGCTCGAGGAGTTTCTTGAGGCGGGCGAGCTTTCTGTCGCAACGCTGTCGCGCATGGTTGCCGAGCGCAAGCTCTTTCCCTGTTTTACCGGCTCGGCGCTCAGGGACCAGGGCGTGGACGAGCTGCTGGATGGCATATGCGCGCTGATGCGTGAGCGGGCGTGGCTCCCGGAGTTTGCCGCGCGCGTCTACCGCGTGAGTCGTGGAGACCGTGGCGAGCGTCTTGCCTGGGTCAAGGTGACGGGCGGTGTGCTGCGTGCAAAGCAAGTTGTCGAGGGATGCTCTGGCGCCTCCACTTGGGAGCAAAAGATCGATCAGGTACGTATCTATAACGGCGAAAAGTATGAGCTTGCCCAGGAAGTTGCCGCTGGCGGTATTTGTGCCGTGACGGGTCTTGCGGACGTTCGCCCGGGGGACGCCCTGGGCGCGGAGCCCGCGGGCGATGCGCCTGTCATCGCGCCAGTCCTCACCTATACGGTGCTTCCAGGCGAACACGATGTCCATACGGTGTTCAAAGCATTGACTGAGTTGGCGGACGAAGACCCCATGCTCGGCGTAAGCTGGAATACGCATCTAGAGCAGATTCATTTGCAGTTGATGGGCGCCGTGCAACTCGAGGTCGTGCAGCGGGTATTGGCCGATCGCTTTGGCCTTTCGGTTGCGTTTGAGTCTGGCGGCATTCTCTATAAGGAGACTATTTCGCAGCCGGTCGAGGGCGTGGGCCACTTTGAGCCACTGCGCCACTATGCCGAGGTGCATCTGAGCCTGGAGCCGTTGCCAGCGGGCTCGGGCGTGCAGTTTGGCACCGTGACCTCGACCGATGAGCTCGATCTTAACTGGCAGCGTTTGGCGCTCACCAACGCCATGGAGCGCGATCACCTGGGCGTGCTGACCGGCTCGCCCATCACCGATGTGCGCATTACGCTCACGGGTGGCCGCGCGCATGCCAAACACACCGAGGGCGGCGACTTTCGTCAGGCCACGTACCGCGCGATTCGCCAGGGGCTCATGCAGGCGCGTGAGGCCGGCGCGGCGGTGCTGTTGGAGCCGTGGTATCGCTTTGACCTCGAGGTGCCGGGGGAGTGCGTGGGCAGGGCGTTGTCAGACGCCACGCGCATGGGTGCCGAGTGCGAGCCGCCGACGATGGCGGGCGACCGGGCGAAGCTTGTGGGTCGCGTACCGGCATCCGAGGTGCAGGATTACGCGCTGGAGGTGGCCGCCTACACAAGCGGTCGCGGGCACCTGTACCTCGAGTTCGCCGGCTATGCGGCTTGCCATGATGCCGAGCGCGTCATCGAGGCGGCCGCCTATGAGCCAGAGGCCGATCTGCCCAACACGCCCGATTCGGTCTTTTGCTCTCACGGCGCCGGTTACACGGTCAAATGGTACGACGTACCCGCCGCAGCGCACGTAAAGGT
Organism: uncultured bacterium; assembly: GCA_905215815.1. Classification (GTDB taxonomy): domain Bacteria; phylum Actinomycetota; class Coriobacteriia; order Coriobacteriales; family Coriobacteriaceae; genus Collinsella. Next base: position 9,906 of record CAJMRN010000037.1, read on the forward strand.
CGATCCCGCCACCTTCCGTCCCTGGCGAGCAGCAGACGCCGAGTTTTTCGGCCACATGTGACAAAGGGACAGTTCCTTTGTCACGTGCTATTGGTATAACTCGGTACAAGTTGGTATAACTATTACCAGGGTTTGCCAATCCGAGGAGGCCGACATGAATCCAAATCCCTTTAAGCCCACTGCTGGCAAGCGGCCTCCAATACTCATCGGTCGCGAGTCGGTCATCGAAGATTTCGAGGAAGGGCTCGATAACGGCGCCGGAGCGCCGGGTAGGCTCATGCTCATTACGGGAAACCGCGGCTGCGGCAAGACGGTTCTCCTGCGGGAACTGCAACGTCTAGCCAATGAGCGCGGATGGGCGGTTGTCTCCGATTCCGCTTCGCTTGGCTTATGCGACCGATTGGCCGACGCGCTTCGTTCGAATAAACCCGTTGTGACGTCAATGGAGTTCGGTCCGTCGTTTGGCCGGATGTCGGTCGAGGCGGCGCGAGCAAAGGGCGAGACGTTGCGAGGGCTGGTCAACGAGCGCCTCAAGAGGCTCGGTCCAGGCAAGGGCATACTGTTTGCGATTGACGAGGCGCAATCGGCGTCTATCGAGGAACTGGCGGCTCTTGCCGTTCTCTATCAGCAGGTGCTCGGAGACCAGGATGCCACGGGATTGCCCGATAGCGACCAGCGCGGTCTTGCGCTGGTGTTCGCCGGCTTGCCCAGTATGGTTGACGATCTGCTCGAAGAGCCGAGCGTGACGTTTTTGCGGCGTGCCCAGCAGCGTACGCTGGGGGCGATATCTTTGCCCAAGGTGCGCGATTCGTATATCCAGACGGTCAAAGACGCTGGTCTTTACGTTGACGCGGAGACGGCGGACCTTACGGCACGCAAGAGCATGGGGCATCCCTATATGGTTCAGCTGGTGGGATATTACATGTGGCGGTCTGCTGTCCGTCGTGGCTCGCAGGTCATCGAAAGGCGCGATGTCGAGGATGGCCATGCGGATGCCGTCTCCGAGTTCTACGAAGCAGTTGACGCGCCCCTGTATTACGGGCTTCGCAGTCCGCAACGCCTCTTTATCGAGGCTATGGCTGCTGACGAGGACAAACCGACGCGCATGGCGGATATCATTGAGCGCTGTGATCGTACCCAGAGCTGGGCGAGTAAATATCGCGCAAGCCTGATTCGCGAGCGCGTCATCGAGGCTGCTGGATACGGTCTCGTCCGGTTTACTGTGCCCATGCTGGGCGAGTACATCCGCGACCGCGTTTTATGGCATGAGTAGGGTGATAAAGGTGACGGAACAGAAGATGAGCCCGCAAGCTATCGAGGTACGTGGCGCGCGCGTCCATAACCTCAAGGACATCGATATCGATATTCCGCTGGGAAAGCTGGTGGGTATTGCCGGCGTGTCGGGTTCGGGTAAGAGTTCGCTGGCGCTGGGAGTTCTTTATGCCGAGGGCTCGCGCCGCTACCTGGAGGCGCTCAGCACTTATACCCGCCGCCGTCTGACGCAGGCCGAACACGCCCAGGTGGACGAGGTGCTGCACGTGCCGGCCGCGCTCGCATTGCATCAGCGCCCCAGCGTGCCGGGCGTGCGGTCCACTTTTGGCACCATGACCGAGCTCAACAACAGCCTGCGTCTGCTCTTTAGCCGTTGCGCCCATCACGTGTGCCCGCATTGCGGGGCACGCGTGGAGCCGAGCCTTAACGTGGCTGCGGGCCTGTCGCTCACGTGCTCCGCATGTGGTCGCGAGTTCTACGCGCCGAGTGCCGAGGATTTGGCTTTCAATAGCGGCGGTGCATGCCCCACCTGTGGCGGCACCGGTGTCATGCGCGAGGTGGACGAAGCGAGCCTGGTGCCCGACGAGTCAAAGACTATCAACGAGGGCGCGGTGCTTCCCTGGGGTACGCTCATGTGGGATCTGATGAAGCAGGTGGCAGGTGAGATGGGCGTGCGCACCGACGTGCCGTTTAACCAGCTCACGCCTCAAGAGCGCGACATCGTGTTCCACGGCCCGGCGGTTAAAAAGCACATTCTCTACGTTCCCAAAAACGGCGAGGGCGCCACGCCGCTCGACTTTACCTATTACAACGCCGTCTATACCGTCGAGAATGCGCTCGCCAAGGTCAAGGACGATAAGGGGCTCAAGCGTGTTGCGCGCTTTCTGCGCGAGGGGCCATGCCATGACTGTGGCGGTACGCGTCTCTCCGAGGCCGCACGCCAGCCCCAGGTATGCGGTATCAATCTAGCACAGGCGGCGGCCATGACATTGGGCGAGGCGATTGAGTGGGTGCGCGGGGTGTCCGCATCCTTGCCGACCGAGATGCAGCCCATGGCGACGGATATCTGCGATTCGTTTTTGGGTGCGGCCCGTCGCCTGGTCGATCTGGGTCTCAATTATCTTTCGCTCGATCGCGCCGGTGCCACGCTCTCCACGGGTGAGCGCCAGCGCGTGCAACTCGCCCGCGTGGTGCGCAACCGATCGACGGGCGTACTCTATGTGCTGGACGAGCCCTCGATCGGCCTGCATCCTGCCAATGTCGACGGCCTGGTAGGCGTGATGCGCGATCTGGTGGATGACGGCAACACCGTGGTTGTTGTCGACCACGATACACGTGTGCTGGCGGAAGCCGACTATCTGGTCGAGATGGGCCCCGTTGCCGGAGCGGGCGGCGGTAATGTGATTGCCGCTGGCACGGTGGACGAGGTCGAACAATCGCAGGGCAGCCGCATCGCCCCGTTTTTGTGCACAGAGCCCAAGCGCATGCGTCCGCAGGTGACTGACGACGAAATGTTCGAGCAGGGACATATCCGCATGGCAACCGATGCCATCCATACCGTCAAGCCGCTCGAAGTCGATATTCCGCGCGGCCGCTTGGTCGCGGTTACGGGCGTTTCGGGTTCGGGCAAGACGACGTTGGTGCTCGAGACGCTCATCCCGGCGCTCAAGGCTCGGGCAACTGGCGAGCGCCTGCCAAGACACGTGCGTTGGGTCGATGCCGAAGGCATTGCTCGCGCAAACCTGATTGATGCTACGCCCATCGGTGCCAACGTGCGCTCGACGGTCGCAACCTATGCCGACATCCATGACGAGCTGCGCCGCGCCTTCGCCCGTACGCCCGAGGCCAAGGCAGCTGGCTACAAGGCGGGTGCCTTTAGCTACAATACTGGCGCCTTGCGCTGCCCTACGTGCGATGGCACGGGATCGATATCGCTCGACGTGCAGTTTTTACCCGATGTCGAGATCGTCTGCCCGGCATGCCGTGGTTCGCGCTACGCCGAGGCCGCCTCGCATATCCATCGCGAGGGCAAGGACGGGAGTCTGCTTACGCTGCCGCAGCTTATGGACATGAGTGTGGACGAGGCCATCGACGCCACGGTGGGACTCAAGAAGGTTCAGACGCGCTTGCAGACCTTGCACGACCTGGGCCTGGGTTATCTCACGCTTGGCGAGCCCACACCGGCGCTTTCGGGCGGTGAGGCTCAGCGTCTTAAGCTTGCGAGCGAGATGGGCCGCGTGCAGGACGACGCCGTATTCGTGTTCGACGAGCCCACGATCGGCCTGCATCCGCTCGATGTTCAGGTGTTGCTGAGTGTGTTCGACGGCCTCGTTGCCAAGGGCGCCACGGTTATCGTGATCGAACACGATCTCGACCTTATCCGTAACGCCGATTACGTGATCGACATGGGCCCGGGCGGTGGCGACGCGGGCGGGCAAATCGTCTGCGCCGGCACGCCGGGCGACATCGCGGCTTGCTCCAAGAGCATTACCGGTCGCTACCTATAGGCAATGTGACAAAGGGACTGCCCCTTTGCCACATTGACTTCTATTTCACGCATTGAGCCGCGAGATAGTCGCGGAAGAATGGCAATTCAAATGCGACGAGCCCTCGTCCTCGTTCCCCGATGATGCCGGCATCTATCATGCGGCGTCGGTAGCGGGAGACCTGCTGTGGCGAACGCTTAAGGCGCTCGACAAGGTCAGCGGTGGTGGACTCTTCCTCGTCATCGAGCATGGCGATGAGGAATCGCTTGTCCTCTGCAGTGAGTTCCCGATAGGTTGCCGCGAGGATTCGATCGTCCATCTCGTCGCGCGCGATTTTGATTCCCAGGTCAAAGTCGCGCGACGAGATTTTCTTCGAATCGCTTGTGAGATCCCAGGCACGGTAGCCTACGAGTTGCAATAGGAAGGGAAAACCAGAGATCGAGCGAACGGCTCTATCGATTCCCTCAGCATCTGCTAGGCGATCGTTTTCCTGGATTGTGCGAATCAAGGCCTCGCGTACGTCATAGTCGGCAATGCGACCCAGATGATATTGTTGGGCGCGGCGAAGGAACGAGACCGTCTTGTGGTTCAGTAGTGTCGATACGTTGTTGGGAAGTCCTGCCATGAGCAGGGCGACGCGTTTCCCATCGGTCACAAAGTGCTGATACGTCGCTGCGAGCTGAATCATCTCGTCGAGTGTCGGGTCCACCTCGTCAACCGTGACGAGCAGACCGGTGCCCGCTTCGTTGAGCTGGTCGATAATGTCGCTCATGCGATAACGCCAGGTTGAGGCATCGTGAACGCGATTGACCTCGATGCTGCCGAGCGGTGCAATTCCGAGACCGGTGACTTCGAAGTTGTGAGACGGGTCGATAAGATGGCCGGCAGCACGTTTCGCCCCGAACTCGATTTCCTCAAGCATTCCCGGGAGCGCGGTCGTCTTTACGGCTATCCAGCCGTGGGATTCCGCCATTGTCGCGAGCGACGACATGAGAGCGGTTTTACCGGTTCCACGCGCGCCTGAGAAGATCGAGGTCAATTCTGGGCGCCTGCGCTGGCTCAAGAAGGCACGGTCCAGATCCCGAATAATCTGTTGTCTGCCAGCGAGATGGGCAGGAACCTCACCAAAGCTAGGGGTAAACGGGTTCTCGAGATATTCCACAATGCCCTCCTTTAGCGTCTCGGGTTAACTTCATTTTATTCTAGTTAATTTCAATTAAAAACGATTAATTTCATTTCAAAGCATAAGGTTGGCGCCGTGCGTTATCGAAGCGGTGCTTGAATAGCTTACGTTGGAGCCCGAAAATGGGTTCAACCCATTCGCGAAATTTGCACGCCCTATTGTGAGTGGGCTCTCAGATGAGCTGAAGCTGCCATCGTGCGGCTGATAGGGGCAATCATGAAAAACAGAATCTATGGGTATGCTCGAGTTTCGTCAGCAGATCAGAACCTGGATCGCCAACTGGATGCGCTGGAGCGGTTTCCGGTCCAAACGAATTTGATCTATGCTGACAAAGCGAGTGGAAAGGACTTCAGGCGTCCTCAGTACCGGCGTCTTCTTCGTCGTCTGCGCGAAGGGGACGTTCTGGTGATTAAGAGTATCGATCGATTGGGTCGCGACTACCGTGAAGTTATCGATGAATGGCGTCGCCTAACGACGGACAAACGCGTTGCCATCGTGGTGCTCGATATGCCATTGCTTGATACACGCGAACAACCCAATGGAATTACGGGGACTTTTATTGCCGATCTAGTGCTTCAGGTTTTGAGTTACGTGGCTCAGGTGGAGCGCGAAAACATAAAGCAGCGCCAGGCGGAGGGTATCGCGTCGGCGCGTCTGCGGGGTGTGAGATTTGGGAGACCGACGCTCGAACGTCCGGATAGCTACCGCGATGTCATCAAATCATTCGAAGGAGGTGAGGTTACGAGACAAGAGGCCGCAATGCTTTTGAACGTTAGCGCATCGACGTTTGATCGTTGGAGACGGGCGGACGCGAACGGATATGACCGTTCGCCGTCTGCCCGTCCTCTTTAGCTAGACATTTTGACGAGGGGAGTTTATTGCACAGGGCCCACTCCTTCCCTCGATGTTTATCCAGTTCACGCCCTTGAATCAAATAGTGCCACCGCGTTGTTAATTCGTCTGCTTTTTGATGAGGGGCTATGAGTTGCAACGTCAATCGAAGGGAAATAGTCGTGAAACGAAATATTACTAAAAAGATGTCCATGATGGGTTTGCTTGTACTACTCATCTGTTCTCTGGGGTTCATTTCGGCCTGTTCACAGAATGATGCAAACGCTGCAAAGTCGAAATATGTCGACGATAAGGCGATGAATGTTATCGCCGCCGGGTTTGAGAGAAGGTCCGACGTCATTGAATCTAATGCAAACGATGATGATCCTCATTCAACCGAGAATATCCAGGAAGCTATTGAGGCCGAAATCAAGAACGACAAGGAACTCAAGAACGCTAGGTTTAAGGATTCCAAGATGCAACAGGACGTAATCACGTATCTGAATCTGCTTGATGACCAGCTTAAAGTGACCGAGGATTACTCGCAATCGTCTTCGGATTATTACGAAGAGTGGAATAAGGTCTACGATAAGCGGTCTGCGCAGCTCAAAAAGCTTGTTGATAATTACGGGCTGGAAGTCAGGGAGAAATACGAGGATGATTTCAACGACTTAATTAAGAATGGAAAGTCCGTAGCAGAGAAGACCCGCTACGAGGATGCCATCAACAGTTTGATTCAGGGAGCAAATTTCGAAAAATCGGATGACGGTTACGGTCTGTATACGTATACGGCGGTAGTTGAGAACACCTCTGGTGTATCGTTCTCTAACGTCAGCCTGACACTTGCTCTCTATGATGCAGATGACATCAAAGCGGAGGAGACCTATGCGGACACTTCTTCGTGGGCGCCGGGTGAGAAAGTCAAGTTCGAGGCAATGTCCGATGTTGACGCCGCGCGCGTTGTCGCATCTGTTTCCAGCTACGATGCAAATAAATAAGTTCTGCACGGAAGGGGCGGGTTAATCGGCAATGAATGGTTGACCTGCCCGTTTTATGTCAATTATTGAACAACAAGTGCTGCGAACGAATGTGTATTATTTCGGATTGCAAACAACTGCCCTCGTTTAAAGACATGCTGAAAACGACAATTAAGGCATGAGGTATAACCCACGGCAGTTTCTTAAATAACAGGGATTTTGAAAGGAATAGGGGATGGATGAGATAGAGGAAGGCGTGGGGGCGCTGAAAGCGAAACTCGGGAGAATCCTGACAAAGCCCAAGGTATTCTTTGCGGGCCTGGCGCTTGGTGGAGTGATTGTGGCTGTACTTTTCATTACCATCTTTAATAACGGCAAAGCTGCGGGCGCGAAAGAAACGACCCCCAATACGCTTTCCCCGTCGGTCGTGTTTGAACGCATCGCTTCCCAGAACGAGATGGTTTCTGCATCGCAGAACTATGCGATTGTCGATAAGGTGACGGATACCAAGAGGTTCTTCGATTGGTTTGATATCCCGTTTACGGAAAACAGCTTTTGGTACCGCTATGTGGGAACCATTAAGGCGGGTGTGAATCTCGAGACGGCAGAGATACATACAAACAAGAAAAAGCTGACTATTACGATGGATGAGCCTTATGTAATCTCGAACACGCCGGATATGAATAAGTCGGGTGCTCTCGAGGAACGCAACAACATCCTCAATCCTATTGAGGTCAAAGACGTCACGGCGTTTGAAGCGCAGTGCAAGGAGCGGAGCGAAAGCGAGGCCATCAAGGATGGCAAGCTGCTCGAAGAGGCTCGAGTGAACGCCGAAGCAAATATCCGTGCGATGTTCAATTCGGCATTTGGCGATGAATATACGGTTGATTTCGACTATCGGAAATAGGAGGTCACTATGGAGGATAAAGACGATCTAGCTGTTGTCGAAAGGGAGGAGCTGTCGCGACATAAGCAGAGTTTTGATATCCGTAAGGCCGCTGCCGGGTTGGTTGATGGCGCCGGAAGCGCGATGGCGGGCGCGGTTGCAACCGTACAGAAAGTTGCCGATGGTGCAATGCGTGCTGCAACTCCGATGGTCGATGACGCCTTGGCGGCTATTGCTGATGCGGCCGATGGTGCGGCAGGTGCTGCTGCGGATATTGGTGACGCCGTCAACGATTGGGCATACCAGCAACAGCTCAATAGGTACAGGCCTGTAACCAAAGAGGTCTATCAGAGCCCTTCATTCCATTTGCCGAACATGATTCGAATTGTTGACGGAAATGAGCGTCGGGGCATCGATGTCTGTAGGGATGCTATTGGTTGGTTGGATACTGTTAAGGGCACGCAGATTTTCAATTTGTACCGCGAAGCAATTGGGGATAGCGAGCTGTCTTTCTACCCTAAACCATCTCTTTATTCCACATATTACATAGATGCTTTTGATCGGTCTCGCTTTGTTGATCTTGACTCCTATTTCGCAACCATGCAACAAGACAAGATGGCCGAGTTGAGACGGATTGCGTTCATGCTTGGCGCGAAGCGCTGCAAGTTGGAGGTGACGGAGTACGAGGAAACTCGGAGAGGCCACCAGGCTAAGGGAAATGCCAAAGCGGGAAAGAAGGGCTCGGCTCGAATCAACGGCTCTTTGAGCGATTTAACGAGAAATGAGAAGAAAATCCTGTTTACACAGGAATTCGAGGGAGACATGGTTCCACAGCGCCCTGAACTCCATTGGTATGCCCATGACTCTGACATTCTCTTGTTAATCGAAACGAGATGCGGTGGAGAGGATAAAAACAAGGCGAAGAGTTATCGGGTTGAATTGAAAAGCGAGACGACCATGACCATGTCCGTATCGCTTGCTATGGCTATCGATGAGGCGTGCAGCAAGCTGAACATAAGGGCGAATTCGAGCCTGACAAGCCAAGCTAAGCGAGAACTTCGGCAGTCGTTTGTATTTGAAGTTGAATTCGGCTTATAGGACAAAATGTGTGTCTACTTTAGGGGCATCGGCGCAGGTCGATGCC
>CAJMRN010000038.1 GCA_905215815.1 uncultured bacterium
CGGCAGCGGCAGTCGCGGCCTTCTGCGCGGCGTCCACCACGGCGGGCGCGGCCTCGCGTGCGGCAGCGACCATACGGTCCTTAATGCCCTCGACGAGTTTGCTCATTGTCTCTCCTCTTAGTTGTTGGACTCGACGGTTGCGGCGGTATCGGCCGCGTCCTCGAGCTGCAAGTTCAATAGCTTCATGCCGTATTCCGGCACGTTGATATCGATGGGTTGGCCATACAGATCACCAGGGCGCACAAAAGCGAGCACCGTCATAATGCGCGCCATGGCCTCGGGCGATTCGGTGAGCCCACGCTCAAACCAGCGCTGAATCATGCCGACCTCGGCGCTCACGACGTAGGTAACGTAGTAGTCAAAGAACGTGCCCAGCGCCAGGCCCAAAATGCCCGTCTGCGCACGCGGCACCACAGCCTCACGAGCGGTGTCGATGATTCTTTTAATGAAGGCCTGGTCGCCGCCCGGACCCAGCAGCGCACCGATTAAATCGCGGTTGGCCGCAAGATAACGCAGCAGCTCAATCGAACCGGGCGCCGGCTCGAGCTCATCGATGTTGTGATAGAGATCGGGCAGCTGAGCTGCGGTGATAATCTCAATGCGCTCACGGATCTCGGCCAGCAAGCCGTCCTCGATTTGATTGATAAAGTCGGGGATATCGCGGTAGTGCGAATAGAACGTACGGCGCGTAAGGCCAGCGCGCTCGGTGAGCGACGCGACATTAATGCGCGAAAGGTCGCCGCTTTCGGCAAGCTCGCTGGCAAGTGCCTGGCGAAGGGCACGCTGCGAGCGAAGGGACCGGCGATCACATTTCTCGAGCTGGGACAAGCGTCCTCCTTGTTACTCAGCCTGTGCGCTATTGCACAGTGCGAGTATTATTGCACACCGTGTGCATCAACACGTAAAGGCAATATTTTAGGTGTGACAAAGGGACAGTCCCTTTGTCACATTATTCGATGATGGTGCGGGAGTTCTGCTTATGCATAGTGGCGAGCATGTGTTTGGGGACGGCGTGGACCATGCAGCTGCCGATGGTCGCGCTCGCGGCGGCCTTGGCTGCATCGCTTGCGTTTTTGGTCGCGTAGCTGTGGCGGAAACGCTTGAGCATGGCGATGTCGTTGCCGCCGTCGCCGTAGACCGCGACCTCATCCTCGGCAATGCCGTAGTAGCCCGCCAGCCAGGCCACACTCTCGCCCTTGTTGCACGCCACGTCCGTGATCTCGAACATCACCGGATCAAACGGCGCGTTGACCACACGGTCCGAGCGCTCGGCCAAATACGCCTTAAGGTCGCGCTCCAGCTCGGGCGAGGTCACGCGACAGTTGATCTTGCACACATCGTGGCGCAGGATGTCACCGATCGACTGGTCGAAATACTGTTCCTCGTGGTACCCGCCACGTGCACGCATACCGCGCATCACGATGCGCTTGATAGGACTGTCTTTTTTAAAGCCTGCCTGGTGCATCTCGAACGATCCACTCGAGAACATGCCATCGGGCGTGGAGCAGTCAAAACAGATATCCGGAAACTCCTTGAGCAGCTCCTCGGTAATCTGCGAGTCGATGGTCCAGGTCCTGAGCACCTCGCCATGGCTGTCGCGCACGATGGACCCATTGGAGCAGCAGGCGTCGAGTGCCAGGCCCGTAAAGCCATGCTCGCCAATCGGCAGCGTCGAGCGCCCGGTCGCGGGAACCACATGCAGGCCAGCCTCGGTCAGCTCGCGAATGGCACGGCGGATGGTCCCATCTGCCTCGTGCAGGGCGTTCAGCAGCGTTCCGTCTAAGTCACTCGCAAACATCTTGATCATGGATACGCCTCTCCTTCGTCTGCACGATATTGTAGACGAAGGAGAGGCATGCCTAAACAATGCCGTCCCGGCGCGGCGTGCCACTGTCTCCACAAATTCACGGTCCCCCAGCGCCTTAAGACATTCGCCATAAGCGACTTTTCAGCCGATTAAACAGCGCCGTCGTCGACGTCAGCACCGCCAACATGCCTGCGAATACAATCGCCGGAGCCCATCGATCATATGCAAGCCCGTAAACCAATTGGCCAATAGGCGTTGCACAGGAAAGTGTCATATAAACGAGTGCCAGCACTTTTCCGCAGAGTTCCTTTGGCGCTGACCGCTGAACAAATGAAACGATTCCGACCGATGCAATGCTTGCCCACGCCATGACCCATGCCGAGCCGGCCGCAAGCGCGGCAAACGCTAATTCATCAGGACCGCTCAGTAGCGTGACAATAATCGGTACGACTCCAAAACAAATCATCGCAACATATCGACATATGCCCTTGAAGGAAAAACGATGCGGCCAAATACCGACCAAACCACTGCCGACAAAACCACCTAAGCCCATAGCCACCTCAATAATCCCAACAAAGGATGACTGCATTCCGAGATGCTTTGCAACAATAACGGGAGCACCAATCGTTAACCCAACTAACGCAAGGTTCAAAATAGCCGCAAGCAAAAACACAACGAGCAATGATGCGTTTTGAAACAGGTACCGAATCGACTCCCGAAAATCGCTTCGGCATGTCGAGCAAGTCGTACTGTCCCCTGTCATTCCAGATGAGGCATTTTGCTTGAGTGCGCCCCCGAACAGCAGGGCTGACATCGCAAACGTCAACGCCGCGGTTTCGCATAGAGCATCGATACCAAAGCACCCATAGACTGCCGTCCCGACTACAGGCCCCAAGATATTGCTCGCCATGGTTACCTGCGAGACCAACGCTGTGGCACGCTCAACCTTTTCTTGGCCCATCATGTGCACCGTCTCAATTTGAAGCATCGGTTTCAGCAGCGATTGGATGCCATATTGGACGCAAAGCATTGCTGCCACGACAACCGCAAGAGGCAGCGAACACTTCATGGGGATAAACAGCAGTGATGCAGCCATCAGAACAATGCCGAGCACCACAAGAACCCCGCGATGTCTCCCGTGATCCGCCAAGATTCCGCCAGCCGGAGTCGCAAGCACGCCCGGCACGAACGCTATCGCCGCGACAGCACCATATAACGTTGACGAGCCGCTGCAATCGAACAAGTAAAGCGGGCACGCAAAGCACAGTGCCGACAACATCGAATACGCGCACAGCTGTGCAACAAGAAGACCGAAAAGCCTGATAGATCGCACTGTTTTTTGCGCCAACGAGACATTGCTCCTCCGCATTCCAGCCATAAGCCTGCCCCCTATACATACCATTAGTATGTATTTAATGACTTGAAAAGGGCAGCCGTGGCTACCCTTACAAATCAATTACATACCGTCAGTATCTATATTACCACCCAGCACGGTTCCATACGTCCCAAATCTGAGCCGTTGTCTGGAGCACTTCATTACCCAAATCGAGCCCCACCGCGGCCGCCATCTGCGCCAAACATTGCGCGCGAGCGAGCATTCGATCCTTGGTCTCGAGCGGACGGAACAGCGGCAGCAGCCAAAGATTCGCCAACAACGATACGGCCTCAGCCGCTTCGCGCGGGCATTTGCACGCAATGGAGCCGTCGGCGATGCCCTCCTCGATCACTGGCAAAAGACAGCCATCGGCCGACTCGTCGAACGAGCCCTGGTACTGCATCGCCAGTAGACGCGAGCTTTTTACCGGATCTGCCGCAGGATGCATGCGTGCCCATAGCTCAATTTGCGGAACGACAGACTCGGGCGCGTACAGTCGCTTGAGCTTTTGGGCTCCCGTCATATTGCCAGCACCGAGTGTCGCGCGGCGGCGCTCAACAATCGGAGCCATTGCCCGATCAAATGCGGCGTTGAAAATCTCTTCTTTGCTCTTAAAGTGATGATAGACAGCACCCTTGGTCATGCCATCGAGGCGGTCGACGATATCTTGAATGCTCGTCCCCTCATAACCCTGTGCGCAGAATAGCTCCAGCGCCGCGTCGAGAATCTTCGCGACTGTCTCCTCGGGATATTTATTACGCCCCATAATCTGTCCATCCGCAACGCAAGTCTTGTGCCTCATTGCAGTATTTTAACGTTGCGGATGGCAGGCGGTCGATTCTACACCGCGGCGGGGCCGTGTTCGCCGGTACGGATGCGGATAACCTCCTCGACCGGCTCGACCCAGATCTTGCCGTCGCCGACGGCTCCGGTGCGAGCAGCGTTGCAGATAATCTCGACAATGCCGTCGACATGCTCGTCGGCGCAAATAAGGGTGAACCGTACCTTAGGGATCGTGTTGACAAGCAACTCGTTGCCGCGCACGTATTCCTTCCAGCCATGCTGCGCGCCGCAGCCCTGCACCTGGTTGATGGTCATACCACGAACATCAGCAGCAAACAGCGCGTCTTTGAGAACCTCAAGCTTCTCGGCACGAACGATCGCCGTAATTTTCTTCATAGTAAATTCCTCTCTTTATCAAAGAAATGAATTGCCATTCAATGACGCGGGTTTTCCAGGTGCCACAGACCAACCTTGTAGATCAGATAAGTGCAGCTAACAGGTCTTAGCAGGTTTCCCAAGTGCCGCAGATCGGCCTGAAAGAGGAGTGCCGCGTACTTAAGGTACGCAAACGACGATTGAAGGCCGAGGTGCGGTGCTTGGGGAAGCTGCTAATCGAGTCCGGAGAACGAAGGGTAGGCGCTCTCGCCGTGCTGACTCGCATCCAGGCCCAGCGCCTCGTCGGCCTCGTCCACGCGCAGGCTGCCGTGGAACAGCGCCTTGACCACCGCGGCGATCACCAAGTCGAGCACCAGTACAATAGCGACCGTCACCACAATGCCCAAAATCTGCGAGATGAGCAGCGAGACATCGCCCGTGTAGAACAGGCCGCCCTTACCGGTCCACGAGAGCTCCGGCACGCAGAACAGCCCCGTGAGCACGCCGCCCAGGATGCCACCGATGCCGTGGCAGCCAAACGCGTCGAGCGCATCGTCGTAGCCAAATTTGGTCTTAAGATGGCTGATGGCCAGGTAGCAGACGGGAGATACGATCAGGCCCATGACCAGCGCCGCCCACGGCTCGACAAAGCCCGCGCCCGGCGTGACCACCACAAGGCCCGCAACCAGACCGGTGCTGGCGCCCACCAGCGTGGGTCGACCGGTGTGCACGCGCTCGACGGCAAGCCACGAGACCATGCCCGCCGCGCTGGCCGTCACGGTATTGAGGATGGCAAGTGCCGCCACGGCGTCGGCCTTGAACTCGCTGCCGCCGTTAAAGCCAAACCAGCCAAACCAAAGCAGGCCGGCTCCCAGCGCCACAAACGGCACGTTATGCGGACGGTAGCTCACCATGCCAAAGCCGCGACGACGGCCGAGCATTAAGCAGAGAATCAGGCCCGTAAGACCAGACGAGATGTGCACCACGTCGCCGCCGGCAAAGTCGAGCGCGCCGATGATATCGCCGATAAAGGAGCCCTCGCCGCCCCAAACCATGTGAGCAAGCGGCGCATAGACCACGAGCAGCCAAATGCCCAGGAAGGCCGTCGTGGCACCGAACTTAACGCGACCGGCCAGGCTGCCCGTGACGATAGCAGCCGTGATCATGGCAAATGCCATCTGGAAGGCGATGTTGATGATCTGAGGGTAGACGACACCGTCCGCAGCATTGCCCTCGGCCGCCTGCAGCACCTGGTTGAGCACCGGCAGGCACAGCAGCTGGTCAAGGCCTCCAATAAACGGACTCGAACCGTCGCCGCCATAGGCCAGAGACCAGCCGGCAACAATCCACAGCACACCAACCAGACCAATGGCGCCAAAGCACATGAGCATGGTGTTGATGACATTTTTGCGCCTGGACAGGCCGCCATAGAAAAACGCCAGACCCGGTGTCATTAAAAACACGAGCATGGTGCAGATGAGCATAAACGTTGTCGATCCCGTATCGTACATTCGCTCTCCCTTGGTCGCATGAACGTTGTCGGCGCCCATAATGCGGCCGAGGGGCAACTGGTGTAGACCAGATACGGCGTTGTTAAACGCGGCGTTGTCGAATGGAAACGGCGCCGCAATCTTGGAAACGGCGCGGCAACGGACGCGAAACGAACGGGAAACGTGCGGGCGAGAAGGACGCGCTTGGCCCCGCCCCGGCTAGCGGCGAAACAGGTCGCGAGCGCGATCGCGAAGGTTGGTAGCTCGGATGACGCCCTCGTAGCGGTTGATGCGCAGGCGCGGGAAGGCATTGAAAAAGCGCAGGTCACGACGGCTGAGGGATACGCTCGGCACCGGACGGCTCGCGCGTTTGCCGGCACGGCGACGAGTGAGCGACGGGCGCGGCATACTCGGTGCGGCATCGGCAACGCGGCGGGCGGCAAGCGCCAGACCGCGAGCACCGTCCGAGATAAACGTCGGCACCGAAGCCTTCTCGCGCAGGGCATCGAGTGCCGCATCGCCCAGCTCTGCCAGCCACGCGTTGACGGCACGGCTGCGGATATGTGTCTGCGCCACCGAGTCGATTGCCGATTCGGGAATGCGCTCGAGCATGGAATCCGAGGCGTCGGCGAGCGATTCGTTGATGCGGTCGGCAAGGTCGGCGCGCACGCGCTCGAGCTGGTCGGACAGACGTCGCCAGCTCGCCAGCGAGCACAACGCATCCACGGCCATCGCAACGGCAACGGCAAAGGCCGCCAGTCGCACGATCAGCACCGGCAGATGCCCAAGCAACCCCAGCAGCGCTGGCTCAACCAAGCGACAAATGCACAGCGCACCCAGGCCAAACGCGCAGGCCCAGTACAGGCAAATGCGTCCATGCAGGTTAAACGGCAGGTGAGAATAGTCCCAAAAACGAGCGCCGGTCGTTTTCTCCAGCAACACGCCCACGCTATATTCGATTACGCTGCACACGAGCGCCGCAGCGACAAACTGGCTCGAGGCATCCGGAATTCCGCGCAGCAGCAACCAACAGGCAATGCCACCTGCGCCATAGATGGGGCAGCACGGTCCCAGCAAAAAGCCACTGTTGGCAAAGCGTCCGTGATTAAGCATGGCGCAGACCGTCGACTCCCATGCCCAGCCGCAAAAACCGTAGAAGGCAAACGAGAGCACCAGCGCCGAGAGTGGGCAGGCGGCAAGCGTCGCACCGCCAAATGCCATGTCGATCGCGGTTTCCACCGTCTACCCTCTCCTCTTTTCGCTCGATTCGCTATTCGCGCAATCGTCAACCTCGTCCTTGCGCGGCAGACGGCCGGCAACTGTCTCGCACAGCGCGCACCACTTATCCGCCATACACACAATCCAGGCCTCGCGGCACGTCGGCGGCACCGGTACCAGCGGGAACATATGGCGCGCGATGATATTCCGCTCGCGCGGCGTCAACTCAAAATCTTCCTCGGCACGCGCTAGGGCAAAAAACGGATGCCGAAACCCATGCAGCCGATGGCTTGGGTCGGGGTCATGCCAATCGTAGAGAAAGTAATCGTGCAGCAAGGCTCCACGCAGAAGCGAGGCGCGGTCGACCGAAATGCCAAGGCTGCCCAGGCACTCGGCAAAGGACAAGCTCGCCCGCGCCACCGAGGTCACATGCGCGTACACCGTCACATCGCCGTGCTGGATAAGCTCCCGCGTCAGGTCCAAACGCCCCGCTTGGGCCAGCTGGCGGGCAGCACGGTCAACTTCGCGCGCGATCTTCTCGGCACGAGCTGTTTCGGACATGCGGCCTCCTTCCAGCGGCTCTCGGCGGCGAGCTATCGCCGGCACACTATCAATAAAATCATCATGGAACCTACCAGTATGGCATCGGACAAAACGTTTTGCCCCACCAGTTGTCGAATTACCGCGCCGCCGTCACATATCAAACGTCAAAATGTGCGAGACTGTCTTGTGCAATTGTGCCGGCCGAGGGAGCGCCGGCGCTCGATTCGCATGGAGTAACCCACAACGATGCTGCTTACGCAAACGACAACGCCCGAGGACGTCAAGGCTCTCGATCGCGCCGAGCTTCCGCTGCTCTGCGGCGAGATTCGCCACGCCATCCTCGAAAGCTCCGCCGCCGTCGGCGGACACGTTGCCCCCAACCTGGGCGTCGTTGAGCTCACGGTCGCGCTCCATCGCGTGTTCAACTCCCCCACCGACAAGATCGTCTTTGACGTGTCGCACCAGACCTACGCCCACAAGGCGCTGACCGGGCGCGCATATACCTATATCGATCCGAATCGTTTTGGCGAGGCCTCCGGCTTTGCCAACCCCGACGAGTCCGAGCACGACCTGTTTGCCATGGGCCACACTTCTACGTCCGTGAGCCTAGGCTGTGGCTTGGCGCATGCTCGCGACCTAGTGGGCGATGCGTACAACGTCATTACCGTTATTGGCGACGGCTCGCTTTCGGGCGGCTTAGCGTTTGAGGGTCTCGACAATGCCGCCGATCTCGACAGCAACTTGATCATCATCGTCAACGATAACGACCAGTCCATCGCCGAAAACCACGGCGGCCTCTATCGCAATCTGGCCGAGCTGCGCGCCAGCGACGGCAAAGCCGAACGCAACGTTTTTCGCGCGCTGGGACTCGACTACCGCTATCTGGGCGCCGGCAACGATGTACTGGCCCTGGTCGACACACTGCAGGAGCTGCGCGACATCGACCACCCCATCGTCCTGCACATCTCGACCGCCAAGGGCAAGGGCTTTGAGCCAGCCCAAAACGACCCCGAGCGCTGGCACCACGTGGGTCCGTTTGACATGGCGACCGGGCGCAAGCTCTGCCCGGCCCATCCGAGCGAGCCCGCACCGCGCACCTATGCCGATATTACGGGCGAGGCCCTGAGCGCTGCCATCGAGCGCGATCCGCAGGTCGTGGGCATCACGGCCGCCACACCCTACATCATGGGCTTTACACCCGAGCTTCGCGCTGCCGCCGGCAAACAGTTCGTCGATGTGGGCATTGCCGAGGAGCACGCCGTGACCTTTGCCACCGCGCTTGCGCGCTCGGGCGCCAAGCCAGTCTTTGGTGTGTACGGCACGTTTTTGCAGCGCGCCTACGACGAACTCTGGCACGACCTGTGCCTCAACGACGCCCCGGCAACCATTTTGGTGTTTGGTGCGTCAATCTTTGGCACCACGTCCGAGACGCACCTCTCGTTCTTTGATATTTCCATGCTGGGCGGTCTTCCCAACATGCACTACTTGGCGCCGGCCTGCATGGAGGAATATCTGTCCATGCTGAGCTGGTCGCTCGACCACCGCGAGCATCCCGTGGCGATCCGCGTACCGGGCATCGGCCTGGTGAGCCGTCCCGACCTTGCGCCCGCCGAAGACACCGACTACAGCGCCGTTCGCTACAACGCGGTGCGCCAGGGTCGCGACGTAGCCGTGCTCGCACTCGGCGATTTCTTTGAGCTGGGCGAGCGCGTGGCAAACCGTCTGACTGCCGAGTACGGCATCGAGGCCACGCTCGTCAACCCGCGCTTTGCAACCGAGCTCGACCGCGAGTTCCTCGACAGTCTTGCCGCCGAGCATCGCGTTGTCGTCACCCTCGAGGACGGCATCTTGGACGGCGGCTGGGGCGAGCGCGTAGCATGTTATCTGGCATGCACGCCGTTGCGCACGCGCACCTTCGGCATCGCCAAGGGCTTCCCCGACCGCTACGACCCCAACGAGCTGCTCGCACAGAACGGCATGACGGTCGAAAACATGGTCGCAGAGGCCGTAAGACTACTAAACGAGTAGAAAAACCTCCGCAACGGCAAACGCCATTGCGGAGGTTTTTATTTTCGCGACGCAACTATCTTGATCTGTAACACCTAGAGACCAAATTAACGTCCAGATGTTACAGATCGAGACGAACCGTTTAAGCCCCTGATGTTTATCTCGATCTGTAACAATTAGGGGCCAAATCCTCGTCCAACTGTTACAGATCGAGACATTCGAATTCCCCTGAAGAGAAAATCTCAATCTGTAACAGTTACTCGGCATAAACGCCTGCAGCTGTTACAAATCGAGATAATACGGCTAGCGGTAGCTTCGCTTGAGGATCTCGACGACATCGGGCTCGGTCAGGGCGATGGGATCGTGGCCGAATAGGGCATCGTTGGTCGTGAGGGCATTGTGCGCGATCGCCGGCAGCTCTTCGGCAGTAATCCCCCACTCGCTCATGGCAAGATCGGCCACGTGGCAGGCCTCCATCAGGCGGGTGAGCTCAACCACAAAATCGTGCGGGTCGCTTGCCTCAACATTGCCCATCAGGCGTGCCATGTCGATATAACGCTCGGGCGCAGCACCGTGATCGATCATCCACGTGTGGTAGGCGCGCGCGATCATAATGAGGCCGGCGCCGTGCGGCAGGTCGTGATGATGTGCACTCATGCCATGCTCAAGGCCATGGCATCCCGCGCAGCCCGAGCACACCATGGCATAGCCGCCGAGCGTGTTGGCAAAAGCGAGCTCGGCACGCGCATCCAGGTCGTCGCCGCTGTTCACGCACGCAGCCAGCGAAGCCGCAGCGCGTCGAATACCCTCGCGGCAAACCATGTCGCCCATGGGCGTATTGGTATTGGCGATATAGCACTCGACGTTGTGGAACAGGGCGTCGAATCCCTGATAAGCCGTCAAGCGCGCCGGAACGCTCACCATCAGCTCGGGGTCGACGACCGAAAGCACCGGGAACAGGCGCGGGTCGCCCAGGCGCAGCTTCTCGTCGTTCTCTTCGCAGGAGATTACGCCGCCCGCATCGGCCTCCGAGCCGGTGCCGGCCGTGGTAGTCACGCACACCAGCGGCAGCGGATCGTTAGGAATGGGCAGCCCGAGCGCGGTGCCACCGACAACGAAGTCCCAAATGTCACCAGGGCACTCGGCCCCCTCGGCATCCGCGTGCGGGTTTGCCGCCACCGCGCAGATGCCCTTGCTGCCGTCCATGACCGAGCCGCCGCCGAGTGCCAGCACAAAGTCGCAGCCATGGGTGCACGCCATCCAGCCACCTGCGTTGACGGTTTCGCGCAGCGGGTTGGGCTCAATGCGGTCGAACAGCTCGTGTGCCACGCCGGCGCGGTCGAGCTCGGCCTCCACGCGCTCCAGATAGCCAAAGCGCTTGACCGAGTTGCCGCCGGTCGTGACGATGAGCGCCTTGGTGCCGGGGAGTTTCTGTGCACCCAGCTCGCTCAGCTTGCCCGCGCCAAACAGCACCCTGGTCGGCGCGAAGAATGTATAGCCGTTCATGCAACGATCTCCTCACGTATATATATGTGTCGCGTTGCCGCCATTATAGCGACCGCCGCAAACGCACGCCTCGCCCGTAAGACGGCGTCTCAACAGCGATAATCGACGTTTGCCCAGATAAAACCTACCAAAATAAACCTGTCCCTTTTTGGTAGGTAGAATAACCCATAAGGTTAGTATGTTTCTAAGTTATTTCGTGTTGACCCTTTTGAGCAGGTTAGGGTATAACTCTACTCAACCGCTAGGATTTTTTGAGAAAGGTGTTCTCCTATGAGCAAGAACCTCTCCCAGCAGGTCGTTCTCGACCGCCGCGGCTTCGTTGCCGCCACCTTCGCAACCGTCGCCGGCCTTGGTCTTGCCGGCTGCTCCGACACCAGCGCCGAGTCCGATAAGGGTTCCGCCGCCGGCTCTTCCAAGAGCTCCGACGATACCGAGGCTTCCACCACGCTCGACGCTAAGGCATTCGACAAGCTCGTCGACAACGGCCCCAAGGCCGATGACGACGCCATCGCCGCCAGCACCTGGGCCACGGCCGTCAAGGACGCCGGCGTCTTTAAGATCGGTGGCGTTCAGACCTCCACGCTCTTCTCCCTCCTCAACGAGAAAGACGGTCAGACCCGTGGCTTTGACGCCGGCATCGCACAGCTCCTGTCCAACTACATTCTGGGCGAGAACAAGGTCGAGATCACCCAGGTGACCTCGGACACGCGCGAGTCCGTCCTGCAGAACGGCCAGGTCGACGCTGTCTTCGCCACCTACACCATCACTGACGAGCGCAAGAAGCTCGTCTCCTTTGCCGGTCCCTACTACTACACCCAGCAGGCTATCCTAGTGCTCGCCGACAACGACGACATCAAGAGCGTCGACGACCTGGCCGATAAGAACGTCGCCGTCCAGTCCGGCTCCAACGGCCCCGCCATTCTGGAGGAGTTCGCCCCCAAGGCCAGCCAGCAGGAGTTCAAGACCGACGAGGAGGCCCGCCAGGCACTCCAGCAGGGCCGTGTTGACGCCTACGCCATCGATAACAACATGCAGCAGAGCGCCCTGGTCCGCGAGCCCGGTAAGTACAAGATCGCCGGCAAGCCCTTCGGCAGCAAGGAGCCCTATGGCATTGGCCTGCCGCTCGATTCCGACGGCGTCGCCTTTGTCAACAACTTCCTTAAGAAGATCGAGGACGATGGCACCTGGACTGAGCTGTGGCAGATCTGCATCGGCAACCGTACGGGCGACACTAATGTTCCCGAGCTGCCCGAGATCGGCGCTTAGGCAGCGAGCCTGGTAACGGCCGCAACGAAACCATATGGAAACGCACGATGCGCTTTATTGCGGTAAACTGTTTCCTCACAGAGTTGTCGGGGCTTCCGTACACACGGGAGCCCCTTTCCTTATCGGCGGGAGGTCCGCATGAGTCTCTCCGAACTCTGGTCGCTCTATGGCCAGAACTATATCGACGCGCTGCTAGCAACCTGGGGCATGACGCTTGAGTCGTTTGCCATCGCCATGGTGCTGGCCGTTGCCGTCACCGTGATGCGCGTGTCGCCGCTCAAGCCGCTGCGCGTCTTTGGCGACCTGTATGTCCAGGTCTTCCGTAACATCCCCGGCATTGCGCTGCTCATCATCGTCGTCTATGCGCTGCCGCCGCTCAAGGTCGTCCTGCCCTACCGCACCTGCGTTATCGTCGCCACGGTCCTTTTGGGCTCGGCCTTTGGCTCCGAGAACTTTATGAGCGGCATCAATACCGTCGGCGTCGGTCAGGTGGAAGCCGCACGTTCGCTCGGCATGAGCTTCAGCCGCATCCTCGCCAAGATCGTGATTCCGCAGGCACTGCGCTCGAGTGTGCTGCCCATGACTAACCTCTTTATCGCCGTCATGCTCACCACCGCGCTCGGCAGCCAGGTGCCGTTGCAACCGCAAGAGCTCACCGGCGTGGTGAGCTACATCAACACGCGCTCGCTCGGCGGCGTCGCCGCGTTCTTTATCTCGGCGCTCGGCTACCTGGGCACGGCCTTTGTGGTGAGCCACATTGGCAACTACATTGATAAGAAGGTGAGGATCCTCCGATGAGCAAGCACTCCACCTCCGCGCTCACCATGCGCGATGCGCTCTACGAGGCCCCCGGCCCCAAGATGCGCGCCAAGATCCGCATCGGCACCGCCATCTCGCTTGTTGCCGTCGCCGTGCTCTTCGCCCTCGTGTTGCAGCGCTTTTATGTGACCGGCCAGCTTTCGGTCCACTATTGGTATTTCTTTACGCACCTCACCACCTGGAAGTTCCTGCTTGCCGGCTTTGAGGGCACCGTTAAAGTCGCACTCACCGCTGGCGCCATCGCGCTGGTGCTGGGCTTAGCCCTTATGCTCGGCCGTACCAGCGACATTAAGCCGCTGCAGCTGGTCTGCCGCGTGCTCACGGATTTCTTCCGCGGCGTGCCGAGCCTGCTGTTCATCTACTTCTTCTTTTTGGTGCTGCCCCAGTACAAGATCGCGCTGCCGTCGTTTTGGATGCTCACGCTTCCCGTCGCGCTCGCTGCAGCCGGCGTACTTGCCGAAATCTTCCGCGCCGGCGTCAACGCCGTACCGCGCGGGCAGGTCGAGGCGGCCCAGGCGCTCGGTCTCTCCAAGGCTAAAATCACCTTTAAAATCGTATTGCCGCAGGCTATTCGATTTATCATTCCGTCGTTGATTTCGCAGCTCGTGGTCGTAGTCAAAGACACCACCGTCGCCTACGTGGTGAGCTACCCCGACCTCATGCAAAACGCCCGCGTGCTCATTACCAACTACGACGCTCTCGTGTCGGTCTACCTGGTAATCGCGGTCATCTATATCCTCATCAACGTCGCGATTAACAAGGCTGCTGTCTACGTTTCGCACAAGACCGGCGCGACCATCATCCGCTAACGCTTTGCCATTTCGAGTCATAAGGAGCCGAGCACATGGCACAGAGCACCTCTTCCACCGGCAATCAGCCGCTAATCGAGCTCAGACACGTCGATAAGCACTATGGCGATCTGCACGTCCTCAACGACATCAATCTCTCGGTCGACCGCGGCGAGGTCGTCGTGGTGATTGGCCCCTCGGGCTCGGGCAAGTCGACCATGTGCCGAACCATCAACCGCCTGGAAACCATCGACTCGGGCGAGATCCTCATCGAGGGCGAGCCCCTGCCGCAGGAAGGCAAGGATCTTGCCCGCATGCGTGCCGAGCTGGGCATGGTGTTTCAGCAGTTCAACCTGTTCGCGCATATGACCGTACTGCAGAACGTCATGCTGGGACCGGTCGACGTGCTGGGCGTCTCCAAGGACGAGGCCCGCGAGCGTGCCATGGACCTGCTGGGCCGCGTGGGCGTTGCCGAGCAGGCCGATAAGGTGCCCGCACAGCTCTCGGGCGGCCAGCAACAGCGCGTAGCTATCGCCCGCTCACTTGCCATGCAACCCAAGGCCATGCTTTTTGACGAGCCCACGAGCGCCCTTGACCCCGAGATGATCAACGAGGTGCTCGAGGTCATGGTCCGTCTGGCCCAGCAGGGCATGACGATGATCGTCATCACGCACGAGATGAACTTCGCCCGCCGCGTGGCCGACCGCGTCGTGTTTATGGCCGACGGCCAGATCGTGGAAACCGGCACACCCGACGAGTTCTTCGACCACCCCCAGACCAAGCGCGCCCAGGACTTCCTCAACTCCATTAAGGGCCACTAACCCAATTGCCACGCGGGCAAATTCATCAGTAACGTTTGTCCCGCGCCACCCCTGTGCCATGTCCACCCGGATTCGAAAGCCGACCCATGATCGGAACCCGCACCTCATCGTCCTACACTCCGCACGTCGACGTCGATCCCGCTGACCGCCCGCTTATCCTGGTAGCACCACGCTGGGAAGAAGCGAAGCCCTATTTGAGCGAGACGCTCTCCCCCAACGAGGAGATTGCGAGCGTATTTGTCGACGCCATTCTTGCCGCCGGCGGTCTGCCGCTGCAGATGTCCATTACCGAAGACGTCGACGTTATCCGTCATTACGTGGAAATCGCTGACGGCATCGCCATTCCCGGCGGCCCGGACGTCAACCCCAAACGCTGGGGCGACGAGCGTCCTTACGACCCCACGCTGTGCTGCGAGATTCGCGACCGTTTTGAGTTTAAGCTGGTTAACGAGGTACTTCGCGCCAAGAAGCCGCTCTTTACCACCTGCCGAGGCACGCAGCTGCTCAATGTCGCCACCGGCGGCACCCTGTGCATGGACGTGCCGAGCCTAGGCGCGCGCGAGGGCCGCACGCAGTGGCGCCATACCCACGTGCTCAACGACCCTGTGCATCCTGTCGAGGTCGTGCCGGGCTCGCTGCTGGAGCGCGCGGTTGGCGGGCACAGGCTGATCCAGACCAACTCCGCACATCACTGCTGCGTCGATCGTCTGGGTAAGAGCACGCGCTTGGTCGCCAAGGCAACCGACGGCGTTCCCGAGTGCATCGAAGTCGAAGGCCAGCCGTTCTGCCTGGGCGTGCAATGGCACCCTGAGTATACGTGGAAGACGCTCGAGACCGACTTTAACCTGTGGAAGTCGTTTGTCGAGGCGGCGGCAAAGGTTAAGCAGGCACGCTAGCTCGCAAGCCACACAAGTTAAAGCCTCCTAAGCCAGCGGGGGGCGGACACCAGCCACGGTGCCCGCCCCCCCTGTATTTGGTATGCTCGGTATGATTATCCCTCACAAACAATCAAAGAAATCTCGACCGCAATCGGTCTACGGTAAAGCAAATGGCAAAAACGCTTGCTACGTTTATTAGGCAGTCAATTAGAATCGAAATGCATTGACTATTCCCCAACGGGGTCACGCCACAAATCCACATGAGCATCGAGGCTGGAAGCGGAAGCATGGAATTGGCCCCGATCTGTATGTAGATCGCTACAACGTTGACAAGCAACAGCATGCCAATCGGACCGAAGCCGGACCCAAAATAGGAAACAGCGATCACGCAAGAGACCACGTATGCAAGGCAGGCAGCGGCAGCAAGAACAAGTCGATAGCAAAATACATGCAGGTTGAAATACTGCTGAGCATCCAGAACGATTGCGCAGTTAAGACAGTACAAAACGACACTCGACAGGATAAACGCGACCAAAAGGGCGAGGGATGACAGTATCGCCCGCGCAACAGTAGCGCACACCCGCTTCCCTCCCCGAGCCGCCGACAACCCCCACGGTTCCTCAATAAAGCCCGAACTGACAAAGCGCGGCACAATGCAAGCCGCGATGAACGGAAAGAACAATGCATGAGCCAACGGGGCTACGTTGAACAGCAGACCGCGAAAAACCTCTGCATTACCAAATAGAAGGACATCCTCTGCCGATAGCCGAAGCGTCGGGTCTGGGAAAAAGCCCAAGAAACTGTTCTCACGGAGGCTACAGAACCACATCGGGAAAGAATTAAGCTGCAATGCCACCATGCACGCATAAATTACCAAGATTAAGGCGTACACCCATTTGCTCACATGCTTCAATTCTGACTGGAGAAGTCTTTTAATCTGACGAGCCATTGAGCACACCCCCAGCGCGAAAGCTCACGAGAGCGTAAATCAATACCGATAGACAGCTGGCTGCCACGCCATATTCCAGAAGTATCAACTGACCCATATCGCTATACCCAAGGGCACATCCGACTCCAAGGTA
The DNA here is from genome assembly GCA_905215815.1 of uncultured bacterium. Taxonomy (GTDB): domain Bacteria; phylum Actinomycetota; class Coriobacteriia; order Coriobacteriales; family Coriobacteriaceae; genus Collinsella. The sequence goes on from CAJMRN010000038.1 coordinate 16,759, forward strand.
CGGCCCTGGAAGGAGGAAGATCCATCGCAAGGATGGTATGGGCGTCTGAAGGTAAGTTCCGTAGAGCGTCAAGCTCATGACAAATCCGATTATTGCCACAGCCCCGCTAAATACGGCGCTGCTTGTAATCCGATAGATGGTCACCGTCTCCAACGCAACCGATATCACCAATACGGCGTTGATTATCATCGCAGGCAAAAATGCAGCCAGCATGTCGTGCGCACAGCTTTGCCCACCACGTATTATGGCTATTGCAAAAAGAAGAAGGCAAAGCGCACTATATGCTGCGCCAATTATTAAAGCAGACGAAAGTACATGTGCCAGAGCCCCGTTAAAGCAGGCAAGACCTCTTGCTGAAGAAATTCGGTATCCCTCTTCATAGCCGCGCTCCTGTAAAATCGCCAGGCAAACGATGAGCGGAACGAACAGAGAGGTGCCGGCAAAAGCACTGCGCACAAGGGACTCATCGGGTGCAGAAGGATCAATTACATTCCAGCAGAAGCCAATATCCTCCCCAAAAACGCTATTGCCAAAGGCGAGCAACGTTGTTCCGTTTTTTAGAAAGATGCCGAAGAGAAGGCCGAACGCCAGCATAAGCGCAAGACCAAACTTCGCCGGAAACATCCTGTGCAAACGCATCATATCTGCCTTTACGGGATGGATCGCCCGCTTCATAGCGAGACCGCCTTCATCAAGCGCCTGTAATACTCTTTTAGGGACGACGCCTCATCCCTTATGACGTCCATCGATTCCTTTTTCAGCAGTTCGCCGTCATGAAGAAACAGGCAGCTTGTTGCAACCGATGCCAACTCATCCAAATCATGGCTAGAGATGAGCATGGTCTTACCCTGTTCTCGATTCAATCGACCGATAAGGGTCCATATACTCTCGATGCCCAGCGGGTCCAACCCGTTTGCTGGCTCATCAAAAATAAGCAGATCAGTGTCACCCAACAAAGCCGTAGCTATATCCAGCCGCCGTTTCATTCCCAGAGAAAAACTGCTCACGCTCTTTTTCTCTTCGACGTCCAGCCCGACTAGGCTCAAAACGCGAGGAATCTCACGATTCGCATCAAGCCCCCATTCCAAACATCGGATTTGGAGATTCTCAACCGCACTGAGGGATTGGTATGCTCCGCTGGAATCTGGCACATAGCCGACACGCGTCCGCATCAAGCCAAGCTCTCTTTTTGATTTGCCTCCAAAGAGCTCCACGCTCCCCGACGATGGCTCGCAGAGGCCCAAGACGATTTTAATAAGCGTGCTTTTGCCCGCACCGTTTACACCGACAAGGGCACAGAGCTCAGACTGATGCACCTCGAAGGAAACGTCATGCAAAACGCGCCGTTTCCCGTAGCGCTTTGACACCTTTGATAGCTTTATCGCTGATGCACTCATTGGCCTCCCGTTCTGCTTGATAGCAAAACCGCTGCTGCCAGACTGTCGCCTGGCAGCAGCCGCAACTGCTAGAGATTAACTAAACAGAAGTTTTTGCTGCAGTTATTGACGCAAGTGCGTGCTCCACAGAATGTCTTGCAGTAACCGTTGCACCCACCACCGGGGTCCACATAACTCGGTTTGACAATCCAGCTCATATCGTTTCTCCTTTCTATTATCGCTTTTACTTTGTGTTATTGTTTATCGATAACTTATATTTGTCAAGATAAGGCTTATAGGACAAAATGTGTGTCCCGATAGAACATCCGTTTCCATCCATTAA
>CAJMRN010000039.1 GCA_905215815.1 uncultured bacterium
CGCATAGCCACGGGCAAAGCTGCCGCCGATCAGGCCCAAGCCGACGATGCCGGCGCATTTGGGGCCGCCCTGGTTGACGCGTGCGTTTCTCACCGTACCCATGGCCTACTCCATGGTTTCTTGGCAGACGACCTCGCGAATAGCGCGGATGCGGTGCATGGTGTCGTCGAACTGGTCGGGCGTGAGGGCCTGGGCGCCGTCGGACCAGGCGTGGCTCGGGGCGTCGTGTACCTCGATCTCCAGGCCGTTGGCGCCGCAGGCGGTCGCGGCGAGCGCCATGGGCTCGACATAGCGGGTGTAGCCGGTGGCGTGGCTGGGGTCGGCGACGACGGGCAGGTGCGACAGGTGGTGCAGCACCGGCACGGCGTTGAGGTCGAAGGTGTTGCGGGTGCGGGTCTCGAAGGTGCGAATACCGCGCTCGCACAGAATGACGTTGTCGTTGCCCTCGCTCATGATGTACTCGGCAGCCATGAGCAGCTCGTCGACGGTGCCGGACATGCCGCGCTTGAGCAGGATCGGGGTCTTGGTCTTGCCGACCTCCTTGAGCAGAGGGAAGTTTTGCGCGTTGCGGGCGCCGATCTGCATGACGTCGATCTTTTTATCTAAGAAGACCTGCACGTCACGCGGGTCCATGATTTCGGTGACAATTGGCATGTCGAGCTCGGCGGATGCCTCGCATAGCAGGTCCAGGCCGGCGGGACCCATGCCCTGGTAGGCGTAAGGGGAGGTACGGGGCTTGTAGGCACCGCCGCGCAGCATCGTGGCGCCGGCGGCCTTCACGCGGCGTGCGATGCGAATGAGGTTCTCGCCCTCGACGGAGCAGGGGCCGGCGATGACCTGGAACTGGTCGCCGCCGATCTTGACGCCGTGGCCGCAGTCGATGACGGAGTCCTCGGGGTGGAACTTGCGGTTGGCACGCTTAAAAGGCTCGGAGACGCGCTGCACGCGCTCGACGACATCCATGGACTCGAGCAGGAACGGGTCGATCTTGGTCGTATCGCCCACCAGGCCGATGATGGTCTCGTTCTCGCCGCGCGAGACGTCGGTCTTGAGACCCTTCTTCTCAATCCAGCTGACGATATGGCCGACGGCCTCGTCGCTGGCGCTCTGCTTTAAAATTGCAATCATGGTGTGCCTCTCACCTCGATGGATAACTTTTGCAAAAACGGCCCGCATCGCGAGCCGTGTATATATGGTGCATGTGAGTTTATACTAATTGTTTCACTTTTGTGTTCTAAAGCGAGCCTTTGCGCCGTGTCTCCCACGTAATTGCAAAGCTTTTTCTATTCTTTTGTTAGCCCGTGGCGCACTTGGGTATAATGCCAACCGTTCGCCCTATTAGCTCAGGGGATTAGAGCGTCTGCCTCCGGAGCAGAAGGCCGTTGGTTCGAATCCAACATGGGGCACCATCGAACGTAAGACCGTCCGAACCTCGCATGGTCCGGGCGGTTTTCTTATACCGACGCGACGTGATGGGACGTGGTATGGCAGTAACGGATATCGAGCGCGGACTTTCGACCGCCGAGGTCGAGGAGCGCATCGCCGCCGGTAAGATCAACCGCAACATGGAGCTCAAGACCAAATCGGTCCGCGAGCTCATTATCGAAAACCTCTGCACGCTGTTCAACTTGATCAACGCGGTCTTGGCGATTTTGGTGTTGCTGACCGGTTCGTTAAAGAACTTGACGTTCCTGTTCGTGGTGTTCCTCAATACCGCCATCGGCGTCATCCAGTCCATGCGCTCCAAGCGGATGGTCGACAAGCTTACGCTGCTGACTTCTAAGAAGGCCATCGCGGTGCGCGACGGTGCCGAGGTGGAGCTCGACTTGGACCAGATCGTGCTCGACGACATTATTCGCCTGGGGCGCGGTGACCAGATTCCGGCCGACGCCGTGGTGGTGTCGGGCGAGGCGCTCGTTAACGAGAGCCTGCTGACGGGCGAGAGTGATCTCATCAAAAAGCAGCCCGGCTCCGAGCTCATGAGCGGCAGCTTTATCGACTCGGGCCTGCTGCGCGCCCGCGTGATCCATGTTGGCGCCGATAACTACGTGGCAAAGATCAATAACGAGGCCAAGTACGTCAAAAAGGTCAATTCCGAGATCATGAACGCGCTCAACGCCATCGTGCGCTTCGCGAGCCTCATTATGATTCCGCTCGGCCTGGCGCTTTTTGCCTCGAGCGTGAGCGAGCTGTGGGATGCTGCCGGTACGCCGGGCGATAGTGCGCTTTCGTGGTGCTTTTCCGAGCTGCTTGCCGGCCGCGTGCCTTCGTCGGCGCTGCTATCCACGGTGGGCGCTCTTTTGGGCATGATTCCGCAGGGCCTGGTACTGCTGACCTCGTCGGTGCTTGCCATCGCCACGGTGCGTCTGGCGCGCCGCAAGGTACTCGCGCAGCAGCTCTACTGCATCGAGACGCTCGCACGCGTCGACGTGCTGTGCCTGGACAAGACTGGCACCATTACCTCGGGTCGCATGGAGGTCGAGGGCACCTATCCGTTGCCGATTGAGGGCGCTGACGTGGGCACGGGGGAGAGCGAGGCGTCTGTCCCCGTCGAGACCACAGTCCTCGATATTGCGCTCGCCAACGTGGCGCGTGCCACCTCGGCAGACGCCAACGAGACCTGTCAGGCGCTGCTCAACTATTACGCCGACCGCCCGGTCGAGGTGTCCGAGCCGCTGGCGGTCATTCCGTTCTCGTCGTCCAAAAAGTGGAGCGGCGCCTCGTTTGCGCAGGGCTCCTATGTGATGGGCGCAGCGCAATTTGTACTTTCGGAGCGCGTCTTTGCACAGGTCGAGAACCGTGTGGCCGAGCTCGCCGACACCTGCCGCGTGCTTGTTGTGGCCCGTGTTGACGGCTTTACGCCCGATGGCGATATGGTGGGCGAGGCCGAGCCCGTGGGCTTTGTGACCATTCGCGACGAGATCCGCTCCTCGGCCGCCGAGACCATCGGCTACTTTAACGAGCAGGGCGTGACCCTCAACGTGATCAGCGGCGACGACCCGCGCACGGTGTCGTCGATCGCGCGCGTGGTGGGCGTTCCGGGGGCCGATGCCTACGTCGACGCCACGACGCTCGATACGCCGTCCAAGATCGATGCGGCAGTGGATCGCTACCACGTCTTTGGTCGCGTGACCCCGCAGCAGAAGCGCGAGCTCGTGCAGGCGCTCAAGCGTCGCGACCATACCGTTGCCATGACGGGCGACGGCGTCAACGACGTGCTGGCGCTCAAGGAGGCCGACTGCTCCGTGGCCATGGCCGCCGGTTCCGATGCCGCGCGCAACGTGGCCGAAATCGTGCTGGTCGACAACGATTTTGCCTCGATGCCCGCCGTGGTGGCCGAGGGCCGTCGCTCCATCAACAACTTGCAGCGCTCTGCGGCGCTGTTCCTGACCAAGACGCTGTTCTCGATGGGCTTGGCGGCGCTGTGCATCGCGTTTCCGCCGTATCCCTTCGAGCCGATTCAGATGACACTCATCAACTTCTTCTGTATCGGCGCGCCGGGCTTTGTGCTTGGTCTGGAGCCCAATAATGCCCGCGTGAAGGGGTCATTCTTGACCAACGTGCTCAAGCGTGCGCTGCCGGCGTCGCTGGCGGTCATTATGGCTGCGGCGCTCGATATCTTTGTGGCGCGCGTGTTTGGCTTTAACCAGCTCACCCTTTCGACTATGTGCCTGCTTACGTCGTGCGCGGCGAGCGTGAGCCTGATCTGGCGTATCTCGCAGCCGCTCACCCCCTTGCGCGTGGTGCTCTTTGTGTTTGTCGTCGTCGGCATCTTGGTGGGCGTTATCGGATTCCCGGAGCTGCTGTCCATCGCTAACCTTTCGATGGGCGAGGCGGTTATTTTGCTGGCGATCGTCGTCTTTACCTGCACGGTGTTCTTTAAGCTCGCCACGATGATGGATTCGCTCAAGCCTCGTCGTCGTCATGCCGCAACTGGCTTTGGCCGCGGCGTTCGCGTTCGCCTGGGTCGTGGTGGCGGCAAGGTGAGCTCGACGGGATCGACCGCCCAGCGTTTTGCCAAGCGCGTTGCCGCCGATGTGGCGCAGCGCCGTGAGGAGCGCACCGCTCGCGAGGCCGAGGTTCGCGCGCTCGAGGGCGTGGAAAAGGCCCAGCCCAAGAAAAAGAAGAGCGCGGGCGCCACTCGCTCGCGGGTGACCAAGTCCGCTCAGGGAATTAAGGTCTCGATGCCGAGCAAGAAGAAAAAGCCTGCAAAGAAAGCTTAGCTCCAGTCGCCGGGGGATGATTTCACGGCGATGTTGAATTGGTGCCTTGCCCCTGTGGGGGCGTGGCGATGCTATGCTCTAACCTCGACTGTATGAACTGCTCCGAAAAGAGGAAGCCGTGATCTGCCCGCATTGCCTTAAGACTATAGAAGACGGCGCCTCGTTCTGCCCCTACTGCAACGCATACGTTGGTCCGGGCGACGGTCCCGAGCATACCGAGTTCGTATTCTGCGACGGCTGCGGCGCACGCCTGTCCCCGCACGACCGCACCTGTCCCAAGTGCGGGCGCCCCGCCCCGGGCATCCTTTCCAAAGACGCGGCTGCATCCGATCTGGCGGCAGGCCGCACCGCCGGCTTTCCGCGCTTGACGCAGGAGCAGATCGATACCGAGGTGCCCCATGCGCCGGCGTCTGCCGCCGCGGTGCTCTCGGATGCCGCCGATCCCAACGAGACTTGTGTGCTGCCGGCCTTCGACAAGGACTTCGGCATCCCTAAGGTGGACATGCCGACGCCGGTTTCCCTGCGCGACGATGCTCAGTCCAGCAAAAAGAAGCCCAAGCGAAAGGTGCATCCCGATGAGGACGCTTACCACAAGCATAAGCGTCATATCCCTAAGCCGGTCATTGTCATAGCCCTGCTCGCGGCTGTGTGCGGCGGCACCTATTGGTTTGTGACGACCGACCCCCTGGGCGTCATGCCGGGATTCTATAGCGAGTTTGGCCATGCCGCGCAGAGTACCTTCCCTTCGCGCCAGAAGGGCGAGCAGACTCAGGCCGATGCTGCCAAGGTCGATGAGAGCGATGGCGACGACACCTCCGACGTGGTCAAGGAGGAGGTCGTGCTCACTGACGATGAACTTTATGCCAAGCTCGACCAGATCTACCAGACGATCCTCTCGTACAACACCGAGGACCAGATCGGCGAGGTGATCACCTCCTTTAACAGCGGCTATCTGCGCTCTTCGCTCAGCACGCGCCAGGAGATATCGCAGAGCGCCTATGACCTGCGCGACCGCATCAAGCAGACGCAGGACGAACTCGACAATCTTAAGTACCAGGACGACACAGCCTATGCCGAAGACATCGAGCACCTCAAGCAGCTCGCCGAGTGGATGTACGAGCGTGTCGATGTGATCTGCCAGAGCTGGGACATCTCGCTGTCCATCCCCGATGGTGAGTCGATGAGCGCTCGCCAGAGCGAGATCTTGGCACCCATGGCGCAGGGCGGCAACAGCGCGCTCAACCAGTACGATGCCAACGTGGGCGCTTGGAAGCCGCGGCAGCGCTCGTAATTAATGCGCCTAAGCGGTATAACCTGCGTGCGCAATTGATGAAAGCCTGTGCTTATTGCTACAATTCGAACAAATATGCTTTAAACGCACGAGGAAGGAACCACATGTTTGGTTTTAAGAAAGAGCTCTACACGCCCGAGTACCAGCTTGCCGGCGATGAGTGCGCGGTGATCGAGACATCGAAGGGCACCATCAAGGTCAAGTTTGACGGCGAGGGCGCCCCCATCCACGTGGCGAACTTCTGCGAGCTTTCCACGATGGGTTTTTACGATGGCCTTAAGTTCCATCGCTATGTGCCCGGTTTTGTGATCCAGGGCGGCGACCCCAATACCCGCGATATGTCCGGCGCCGATGTCGCCGCCGGCCTTGAGGGCCCCGACGGCATGCCCGGTACCGGTGGTCCTGGTTACTGCATCAAGGGCGAGTTCGCTACCAATCCGCGTAACAGCCACGTCGACGGCGCGCTTGCCATGGCGCGTTCCATGGATCCCGATTCCGCGGGTTCGCAGTTCTACTTCTGCCTGGGCGCCCAGCATAACCTCGACTCCGGCTACACCGTCTTTGGCACCACGGTCGAGGGCCTCGATGTGATTTCGCAGTTGCGTGCCGGCGACGAGATCGTCCACGTCGAGATCGTTCACGAGTAAAGGGGACTTCCTTGAATAGCCAGCTGATCCAACAGGGCCGCGCCGCTTATCGCGCGGGTGATTATTCCGCTGCCGCCCAGATGCTCGGTGCGGCAAAGAGCCCCAGCGAGATTATGGGTGAGGCCGACCATCTGCGCGGCAACGCCTTGATGCACCTAGGCATGTATTCCGAGGCCGCCGAGGCCTACGCCGCCGCCCTCAACGACGGTACCTATGGCAAGCGCGGCGCGCTGCTCACCAACCGCGGTAAGGCGCTTGCTGCCGTGGGTGACTATGCGACCGCAGCCCAGGCGTTCTCTGCCGCAACGCAGGATGCATCCTATGCGACGCCGTTTAAGGCCTATCTGGGCCTGGGCAACGCCCTGTTCCAGTCGGGCGATTACGCCAACGCCGGTACCGCCTTCCGTCAGGCCGCCATCGATGGGGCCAACCCGGCTCCTGCCGCCGCCCTCGGCGATCTTGGCCGCTGCTTCATTAAACTCGGACGTCCGGCAGACGCCGTGGAGACCTACCGCACGGCCATCGACTTTGCCGGTCCGCGCGATGACACGCGTGCGCTTAACGCCGGTATGGGCGAGGCGCTCTCTGCCGCCGGTCGCCCCTCTGACGCGCTCGATGCCTTTAACGCCGCCACCGCCGACGGCATCTACCAGCTCACGCCCGAGCAGGCCGATGAGCTTGCCCGCGTGCAAGATTCCCTCGCTGCGCTTTCGGCCCAGACGGCCATGGCCACGGCTCCGGCGCCCGCGATGGATGCTCCGGCCGTCGACCCGCTCGACCCCACGGGTGCTACCGGTCAGTTTATGCCCGACCCCTCGGACACCGGCTTCTTCACCCTGTCTGAGTCTGAGATGGTTCAGCAGGACCGCAAGGAGGCCAAGGTCCGTCGTCGCCATCGCCACACGGGCCTCAAAGTCTTCTTGGTGCTGCTTCTGCTGATTGTCCTTGCCGCAGGCGGTCTTGGCTTTGCCTACACGCGCGGCCTGGGCTTCCCTTCGCAGGAGTCTGTTGTCACCGACCTGTTCCAGGCCGCAGGTGACGGCGATACCGCCAAGGCCGAGTCCTGCCTGGCCTCCAGCCTGTCCGAGGACGCCAAGACGATGATCGTTTCCTCGATTCCGCAGGGCGCCACCGTCTCCATCGAGGGCATGGATCAGTCTATGACCGAGACCACCGCCAAGGTCAAGGCGTCGCTGTCCAAGGGCGGCGAGCAGGAGTACACGGTCAAGTTCGTGCGCTCTGACAACCATATCGGTTGGGCCGTCTCCTCGCTCGACATCGATCTCTCGGCCGCTGACAACCAGTAGTGACCTTATGAGATTTGGCGCTGCCCGGTGCTTCACCGCAAGTGAGGTGCCGGGCTTGCGCTAGTATGATGGGCTAGTAGTTTTCCAGCAATCATCCAACACATCAGGAGTTGCGTTGTTTTCTTTGATGGATATGTTCTTCGGTAGCTATGCGGGCGATCTTGCCATCGACCTCGGCACCGCCAACACGCTTGTCTCCGTGCGCGGCAAGGGCATCGTCATTCGTGAGCCCTCCGTTGTCGCCATCGACAAGAACGATGAGCGCATCCTGGCTGTCGGTATCGAGGCAAAGCGCATGCTCGGCCGTACGCCCGGCAACATTGTTGCCGTTCGTCCCCTTAAGGACGGCGTTATCGCCGACTTCGACGTTACCGAGGCCATGCTTCGCTATTTTATCGACAAGGCGTCCGAGAAGCGCTATCCGTGGACTCCGCGTCCGCGCGTTGTCGTCTGCGTCCCCTCCGGCGTCACGTCGGTCGAGAAGCGCGCTGTTTTTGAGGCTACGATCCAGGCCGGTGCCCGCCAGGCATACCTGATCGAGGAGCCCATGGCCGCTGCCATCGGCGCCGACTTGCCTGTCGAGGAGCCCACCGGCTCCATGGTTATCGATATCGGTGGCGGTACCACCGGGGTCGCCGTTATTGCCATGGGCGGTATCGTCGTGTCACAGTCCATCCGCATTGCCGGTGACGAGTTTGACCAGGCTATCCTTACCCACGTTCGCGATGCCTATAACCTAGCTATCGGCGAGCGCACGGCCGAGGATATCAAGATCAAGGTCGGTTCTGCCGTGCCTCTTAAGGACGAGCTCGACGTCGAGGTCAACGGCCGCGACGTTATCACGGGCCTGCCCAAGACCGTGCGTATCGAGAGCGAGGAGATTCGTCGCGCGCTTAACAAGCCGCTCGACGAGATGGCCAAGGCCGTCAAGGACGCTCTCGACGCCACGCCGCCCGATCTTGCCTCGGACCTTATGTACTACGGCATCCTTTTGACCGGCGGTGGCGCACTGCTGCGCGGTCTCGACGTGCGTTTGCGCGACGAGACTGGCGTTTCGGTCAACGTTAGCCCTACGGCGCTCGACAACGTCGTCAACGGCTGCGCCCGCGTGCTCGAGGCCAACGCGTTTGACGGTGGCTTCGTCCAGACCAATGCTTAATTTCCAAAAGGTGGATTCCATTTGGCACGATCTTCGGGTTTCTCTTCAAATCTGAATACCAAGCGACAATCAACGGGTATGCGCCCGTTGATTGTTTTCAGCGTGATTTCGGTGTTGCTACTCACGTTTTACATTCGCGAGGGCGAGGCGGGGCCGATTCATGCCGTGCGCTCGGGCGTGACGACGATTACCTCGCCGGTGCGTTTTTTGGGCTCGGCTGTGGCCGCGCCCTTCAACGCAATCGGAAACGTGTTCTCTAACCTTACGGCTTCGCAGGAGTCGCTCGACGACCTCAAGAAGCAAAACGAGGTGCTGACCTCTAAGGTCGCCGAGCTTTCCGAGGCCCAAAAGACTGCCGAGCGACTCGAGAGCCTGGTCGGTCTGCAGTCGACCTACAATCTCAAGTCCACCGCGGCTCGCATTGTAGGCGCTTCGGGCGATGCTTGGACTTCGACGGTTACCATCGACAAGGGCTCGGCCGATGGGCTTACCATCAACATGCCCGTGACGAGTTCTGCCGGTGTCATCGGTCAGATTATCGAGGTTTCGGCCAAGACTTCCACCGTCCGCCTGATTGGTGATGAGAACTCGGGCGTGTCCGCCATGGTGCAGGATACGCGCGCTCAGGGGATGCTGCAGGGGCAGCCCGACGGCACCCTGCGCCTGGAGCACGTGAGTGTCGACTCTGACGTGAAGGTGGGCGACATTATCGTGACTTCGGGCATCGGCGGCGTGTTCCCCAAGGGCCTGCCGCTCGGTACGGTGTCCTCGGTGGAGAAGTCTGCCAACGATGTGTATTACACCATCGTCGTGCGTGCCCAGACAACGGCCGAAAACAACGAGGAAGTGCTGGTCATTACGTCGCTGACCGATGAGCAGTCGGCTTCGGACGAGGATGTGAGCAGCGCCAACAGTACGCCGCAGGGCACCTCGCGCGATGCGGCCACCAAGTCCAAAGATGACAGCTCGGACGATGGCTCCGATGCGTCCGATGATTCCGGTTCGAGCGAATAGGGAGGCATGTCCATGGATCTACACGAACAGGGGGCTGGCTCCCGCGCTTTTGCGATCGCTGCCATTGTCTGCGTCCTACTGCAGGCGGGCTTGGCTCCGCAGATCTCTATCGCGGGCGGTCGCGTCAACTTTTTGATTATCCTGGTGTGCCTGAGTGTATTCTCGGGCGACCCCACGCGTGCCGTCATCTGCGGTTTTTGCAGCGGCTTGTTCTACGACCTGTCGGCAGCCGTGCCGGTGGGCGTGATGTCGCTGTTGCTGACGGTGGGCAGTTTTGCCCTGGTGCACAGCGCGGCCGGTCAGACGGGCGGCTCCCCGAGTGCTCGTGGCATCACGGTTGGCGCCTTTGCGCTTGCCATTAACGTGATCTACAGCATTATCTTGCTGTTTATGGGTCTTGAGTCGAGTTTTGTCGTGGCGATCTTTGGACACGCCCTGCCGTCCTCGATTCTGACGGGCCTGGTCGCCGTTCCGTTTTTGATGTCCGGCGTCGCGCCGCAGTCTGGCTACGGGTTCTCCGCACGCGGTGGGCGTCAAGCGGGTATGCGCTTTAAGCCCAAGACCCATAAGCTCAAATAAGGGAGGCCGCAGATGTCTTCCCAGATGACGGTTGTTATCGCCGGTATCGTGCTGGTCGTGGCCATTGTGGTCGCGCTGGTCATCATGCGCCGCGGCGACTCTCGCTTTACCTACGACACACAGCACGGAACGGCCCCGCGCGCCACCGAGGGCGAGGGCAATACGGCCGCTACGGCCTTTAAGGGCCGCTTTTCCATCCTCACCACCGGTGTGGGCGCGATGTTTGCCGCGCTTGCCGTTAAGCTGTGGGGCATGCAGATGGTCTCGTCGGATTACTACGACAAGCAGGCACGGAGCAATCAGACGCGTACCGTTACCACGCCCGCCGTGCGCGGCCGCATCTTGGACCGCAACGGCGTCGCGCTGGTACAGAACCGTCCCTCGCTTGCCGTCGTCGCCTATCGCGACCTTGCCGGCGACAAGGTGCTGGTGCGCCATCTCGCTAACGTACTCGGCATGCCGTATGTCGCGGTGCTGCGTAACATCCAGGACAATTCCGAAGGCGCGCAGAGCCTGCATACCATTGCGACTGACGTGCGTCGCTCTACTGTCGCCTACATCCAGGAGCACGCCGGTGAGTTTCCCGGCGTGAAGATCGCCGAGCGCACCGAGCGCCAGTACCCGTATGGCGAGACGGCCTGCCATATCTTGGGCTATACCGGCACCATTACCTCCGAGCAGCTCGAGGCGCAGAAAAAGAAGACCTCCGAGGACGACAGCGAGTCTGCGGGTAAGATTGCCTACCAGTCTGGCGACATCGTAGGCCAGGCGGGCGTGGAGAGCTATTACGAAAACCTGCTCCAGGGCATTCGCGGTGAACAGACAGTAAAGGTCGACGCCTCGGGTAACGTTACCGGACAGGCCGGCGCCGTGCCCCCACGCGCGGGCTCCGATGTCAAGCTCACGATCGACCTTGCCATTCAGCAAGCCTGCGAGACGGCTCTTGCTGATGCCATCGCGCGCGCCAAGCAGTCGGGCTACAGCAATGCCGGCAACGGCGCGGTGGTATGCCTCGACCCTAACAACGGCGAGATTCTGGGCATGGCCAGCGAGCCCAAATTCGATCCGTCGGTGTTTATCGGCGGCGTTTCCAACGACGTGTGGACCGAGCTCAACGACGATGAGGGCTCGCATCCGCTTCTCAACCGTGCCATTAGCGGCCAGTACATGTCGGCTTCGACCATCAAGCCGCTGACTTCACTTGCCGCGCTCGAATATGGTACCTACACCTCGTCTCAAACCACGGACTGCACGGGCTATTGGACGGGCCTGGGCAAGCAGTGGGGCAAGTACTGCTGGCTGCACTCCGGTCATGGAACCATGACGCTGCAATCGGGCATCGCAAATTCGTGCGACCCGGTTTTCTACGATATCGGCAAGGCGTTCTTCTATGACAAGGACAATCCCGAGGGCCTGCAGGAGATGTTCCGCCGTTGGGGTTTGGGCTCGACATGCGGCATCGACCTTCCCAGTGAAGGCGCCGGGCGTATTCCCGATGCCGAGTGGAAGGAATCCTTCTTTTCCGATGCCTCGGCAGACGATCGCAAGTGGAATGCGGGCGACATGACCAACATTGCCATCGGACAGGGCGATATCTTGGTGACGCCGTTGCAGATGGCGTGCGCCTATATGGGGCTTGCCAACGGTGGCAAGCAGTTCACACCGCACGTGTTTCTTTCCGCTGTCTCGCGTGACGGCGACGGGGGCGATGCCTATATCTACAACGGCAAGGGCTCCAAAAAGCGCCTCACCGCCAAGATTAACAGTGATGCCGATCTGACACTGGTGCGCAACGGCATGCATGACGTTATCTATTCGACATCTGCCACTACGGCTTCGCACTTTACCAACTTGACGCCTCAGGTCTACGGTAAGTCGGGCACCGGCGAGAAAAGCGGCGAGGATGAGTATTCCTGGTTCTGCGCGTATGCTCCCGCCGACGACCCCAAGTACGTAATTGCCACCGTCTTGGAACAGGGCGGCGGCGGTTCGGCTATTGCCCTACATGTCGTGCGCGATGTGCTCGGCGCCATCTACAACGAACCCGACACATCTTCTGCCACGGGCGATTCTTCGGTTCGATAGGGGGTTGCGATGGATTTTTCGCCGGCGGACCTGTTCCGCTCAACTAAAACCGGTTCCCGCAGCAGCCTGGACCGTGTCAACAAGCAGCTTTCGGCCTCGCGCGGCACGTTTCGCCAAAAGGTGCACATCGGCGTGCTGCTGGCAACCTTGGCGCTCGTTGCCTATGGCGCCATCATCATTTGGTCGGCCTCGCAGTTTAAGGCCGACGCCTCGTTCTCGCGTCACCTGCTGGGTATCGGCATCGGCGCGGTGCTTGCGGTACTCGTCTGGCGAACCGATCTGCGCGGCATCTCTAACTTCTCGACGGCACTGCTCGTCATCGACCTCATTGTGATTTTCTCACCCAAGATTCCGGGACTGTCCTATACGGGCGGCTTAGGAATGACGGGCTGGATCAAGATTCCCGGTATCGGTCTTACCTTCCAGCCGGTCGAGCTCGCCAAGCTCATCACGATCTTCTTTATCGCCACGCTTGGTTCGCAGTACAACGGCCGCATCGATACCGTCCGCGACTACATTAAGCTCTGCGGCATGCTGTCCGTTCCGTTTTTGGCCGTCGTCGCCATGGGCGACTTGGGTTCGGGCCTGGTCGTGTTGGTGTCTGGTGCTGTTGTCATCTGCATGAGCGGTGCCCGCCGCGAATGGGTGCTGTCGACCTTGGCGCTGCTCGTGGGCCTGGTGGCGCTCGTCCTGGCGCTTGATTCTGTCTTCGATTCGCTGCTCGGCCACGATGTGCTCATTAAGCAGTACCAGATGAACCGTCTGACGGTCTTCATCGACCCCGACAACGCAGATTCGGACGATGCGTACAATCTGCAGCAGTCGCTGATCGCGGTCGGCTCGGGCGGTTTCTTTGGTAAGGGCCTGGGGCATGCGACGCAGTCGGCCGGCGGCTTCCTACCCGAGTTCCATACCGACTTCGTCTTCGCCTTTTTGTCCGAGACCTTTGGCTTCTGCGGCTCCTTTTTGCTGCTGTGCCTGTACGTGCTGCTCATCTTCTCGACGATCCGTGTCGCCTTTAAGTGCGAGTCTCTGTTCCTACGCTTGTCATGCGTAGGTATCGTCGGCATGTGGGCATTCCAGACGTTCGAGAACATCGGCATGTGCATCGGCATGATGCCGATTACCGGTATTCCGCTGCCGTTCATTAGCTTCGGTTCGTCCTCCATGATGATCCAGTTGCTGACGGTGGGTATCGTACAATCCATATGGCGGCATCGTTCGGGCGCCGCGTAACCGCTGGAGGGGTTTGCTATGAAGATTCCCGTGGACAAGCTGACCCGCGTCTTTAAGATGGGCGCGACTACCAAGAAGGATTCCGACACGCCGGTTCGCGTGTCCGTCTACCTCGATTCGTCTGCGTCGCGTTTTTTGGTCGAGACGGTGCGCGATGCCTTCGTGCCGCAGACGACGTCGGGCATTGTGCGCGTTGAGCGTCTAGGGGAGGAGCGTATCGTCCCTAAGACCGATACCGACGTGGTGCTGGTCCTTTCGTGCGGGTCTGACCGCCTTGAGAGCGCCGTGCAGGAACTTGTGATCGCCGGCGCCCCCGTGTGCGTGCTGGCCGAGTCCGCTGTCGAGGTGCCTTTTATCCAGGAGTCCACGCCCATGCTCGGCGCGGTGACGGCCACCGATAAGACGTATCTGCTCGAGACGCTTGCCCGCTGGATTCTCGATCGCACGGACAAAGAGACGGCCTTTGCGGCGAACTTCGCCTTTATGCGTATCGCCGCCGCCAACCGCATCATCACCTCGTGCGCGCTTACCAATATGGCGACGGGTGCGCTGGTGTTTTTGCCGGGGGCCGATTATCCCGTTATGGCGCTGGCGCAGGTGGGCATGGTCTTTGAGCTGGCGGCCATCTTTGGGCGCGGCATTAAGCCCGAGCGCGGCTACGAGGTCGCGGGCGTGCTTGCTGCCGGTCTGGTGCTCCGCGCCGTCACCCGTGCGCTGGTGAAGCAGACGCCGAATATCGGGTTTGCCGTCAAGGCGCTGACCGCCGCCGCGGGCACCTATGGTATGGGCCGTGCGCTCGTTTCGCTGTATGAGCGCGACATCGACTACAGCCGTGCCAACGAGGTGGCTGCCGCCACGTTCTCGCGCGTCCGCGACCTGGTGACCACGTTCGCCGGTGCCGCCCGTCCCATGAGTCCTTTCGAGGATGCATCCGATCTCGCTGCTTAGGGGTTTCTTTTGCGTGTTCCATACCAAGACTGTTTTCATCTGATCGAGCCGTTGCTCGCTAAGGTCGAAAAGCCGAGTCGCTATATCGACCACGAGTGGGGCACGCTCTCAAAGGCCGATGCCAACTACCGCTGCTGCATGATCTATCCGGACGTGTATGAGGTCGGTCTGCCCAACCAGGGCATCGCCATTCTCTACAACATCCTTAATCAGGCCGAGGGCATTTCCTGCGAGCGCGGCTATGTGCCGTGGCCTGACATGGGCGACGCCATGCGCGAGGCGAACATTCCGCTGCTGTCGCTCGAGGGCGCGGCGCCTGTGGCCTCGTTCGATATCGTCGGCATGCATGTGCCGCACGAGATGGCCGTCACCAACTTCCTCGAGGCGCTCGACCTCGCCGGCATTCCGCTGCTCGCGGCCGACCGCACCGAGGACGATCCCATTATCATTGCTGGTGGCCCCTCGGTCTATAACCCCGAGCCGTATGCGGCCTTCTTTGATGCCATTCTGATCGGCGAGGGCGAGGAGTCGCTGCTCGAGGTTTGCCAGCTGCATCGTCGCCTGCGCGATGAGGGCGTCTCGCGCGCTCGGATTGTCGAGCAGCTCGCGACGGTCGATGGCACCTATGTACCGTCGCTCTACGAGGTGCGCCACGATGAGCCTTGCTCTCCGCACGGCTATACCGTGCCGCGTGAGGGCAAAGACGTCCCGCCGGTGGTCTACAAGCGCGTCGTTGAGGACTTTGGCGCTACCAATCCTCTGTCGCAGTCGTGCGTGCCCTACGCACAGCTCGTTCACGACCGCCTGTCGATCGAGATTCTGCGCGGTTGTGCCCGCGGCTGCCGTTTTTGCCAGGCTGGCATGACCTATCGTCCGGTGCGCGAGCGCTCGGCCGACCAGATTGTGTCCTCGGTGATCCAGGGCCTGGAAAAGACCGGCTATGACGAGGTGTCGCTCACCTCGCTTTCTACCACCGACCACTCCTGCATCCGCGATGTGCTCGGCAGGCTCAACCGCCGCCTGGAGGATACGGGTATTCGCGTATCCATTCCCTCACAGCGCCTGGATTCGTTTGGCGTGGATATGGCCGAGTCGGTCGCCGGCGAAAAGAAGGGCGGCCTGACGTTTGCCCCCGAGGCCGGCAGTCAGCGCATGCGCGACATCATCAACAAGAACGTGACCGAGGAGGACTTGGACCGTGCGGCCAAGGCGGCCTTCGAGGCTGGTTGGAACCGCATGAAGCTCTACTTTATGATGGGGCTTCCCGGCGAGCGCGACGAGGATATCGTGGCTATCGCCAACCTAGCCGACCACGTGCTCGAGCTCGGCCGCTCCGTGGTTCCCAAGGCGCGCCGCGGCTCCATCTCGGTATCCATCTCGGTGTCGGTGTTTATCCCCAAGGCCGCCACGCCGTTCCAATGGTGCCCGCAGCTCGATTACGACGACGTCAAGCGTCGCCAAAAGCTGCTCATCACGAGCGTGCGCAACCGCGCCGTACGCGTGCACTACCACGATGCCGAGACCTCGCTCGTCGAGGCCGCACTGTCCCGCGCCGGTCGCGACATGACGCCGGTCATCATCGACGCCTGGCGCGCCGGTTCGCGTTTTGACGCCTGGGTGGAGCATTTCTCGCTCGATAACTGGAAGTCAGCCGCCGCCAAAAACGGCATCGACCTCAACGAGCTCGTGCACCTGCCCTACGAACTGGACTGGCGCCTGCCCTGGGAGCACGTGAGCCCCGGCTGCTCGCGCGGCTTCCTCGAGCGCGAATACCGCCGCTCGTTGGAGGGCGTCACGACCCCCGACTGCACCCGCACGTCGTGCACCGGCTGCGGAATCTGCCCCACGCTCCATGCCAAGAACGTATTGGTGGGTGATCGCGCATGAGTGAGCGCCTGACCGACAACCCCACGCTCTTTAGGCTTCGCGTTCGCTATGGCAAGCGCGACCGTCTTAAGTACCTGGGCCATCTCGAAGTGATTCATACCATTGAGCGCATCGTGCGTCGCGCGGGGCTGCCCTATGCCGTGACGCAGGGCTTCTCTCCGCACATGCGCGTGGGCTTTTCGTCGGCGCTGCCGGTAGGAACGTCGTCGACTTGCGAGTGGTATGACCTGTTTATGACCGAGTTCGTCGCGCTCGACGAGGCATTTGAGCGCCTGGCGGCGGCATCTCCGGCCGATCTGGCCCCCATCGAGGCGGCATACATCGACGTGCGCACGCCGGCGCTGACGGCGCAACTCACGCGTCTGTCGTACCGCATCGACCTGCATCTGAATCCCGACGCGCCGGCCTCCGCCGACGAGGTGCGTCGTGCTATCGATACGCTGCGCGCGGGCCATGGCATCGACTACGCACGCGGTAAGAAGAGCAAGCGTCTAGACCTTGACCACACTCTGGTGGGCTATGAGCTTAAGGCAGGGGAGCGCCCGGACCATTTGGTGCTCATGCTCGACACCCATGCCGACAACGAGGGGTCCATGCGTCCGGAAATTTTGCTTTCTGCCGCTGATGTTTTGTTGCAGGGCTTGACCCCGGGCGTCGATGCACCTATTGTTTCCACCGGTATGCAAGACCTCGTGACCATCTGCTCCTACGATGTCGAGCGTCAGAATCAAGCATGCGAGGACGACGAGGGCCGACTCGTCAGCCCCATACCTGTGCGAACTTGTGGATTTGCTCCACATACTCGTTGACGGGGGTATTATCGCCTGCTACTATATTCGGCTGTTGCACTAACTGATGCATGAAGGGCAAGTAAACATGTACGCAATCGTTAACACGGGCGGCAAGCAGTACAAGGTCGCCACCGACGATGTCATCACCGTCGAGAAGATCGAGGGCAATGAGGGCGACAAGATCACCCTGCCGGTCATCTTCCTCAACGATGGTAAGAAGATCGTCACCGATCCCGACAAGCTGGCCAAGGCCAAGGTTACCGCTCAGATCGTTGAGCAGTTCAAGGGCGAGAAGCAGCTGGTCTTCAAGTTCCACAAGCGCAAGCGCTATCGTCGTCTGAAGGGTCACCGTCAGCAGCTCACCAAGCTGAAGATCGTGAAGGTTCAGGCTACCTCCCGCGCCAAGAAGGCTGTCAAGGCAGAGGCTGAGGCTGTTGCCGAGGCTCCCGTCGCCGAGTAGATTACACTCGTAACGAAAGAGTAGGTATACACAATGGCACACAAAAAAGGACTCGGTTCCTCCCGTAATGGCCGTGACTCCCGCGGTCAGCGCCTTGGCACGAAGCGCTATGCCGGCCAGACGGTAACCACGGGCACGATTCTCGTCCGTCAGCACGGCACGCACATCCACCCGGGTGAGAACGTTGGCCGTGGTAAGGACGACACGCTGTTCGCGCTGGTCGACGGTACCGTTGAGTTCCACAAGGGTATCAAGCACAGGGTCAGCGTACGCCCGCTCGCGAACGCGTAATTCACCCTTCATAGAGCACATATGTGGGAGGCACTTGAGTTTTAGGATTCAAGGGTCTCCCTCTTTTTTGTAGGAGGCGATTCTGTTGTCACAGTTCACCGATATCAGCCGCATCAACGTGTGCGGCGGCGACGGCGGAGCCGGATGCATG
>CAJMRN010000040.1 GCA_905215815.1 uncultured bacterium
CCGATGCCTGCACGCAGGACGCTGTAACCATAATCGAGGGCGGAGCTCTGCATACTGTTACGTCTTGTTCCATCGGTGATGAGGGCTTTAAAGTACGCGGAGGCAGCTGCGCCTTCTCGATTGTCCGTGTCGCCCGAAAGAACAGTTTTGGCATAAGAGGGGAGAGGGCCTGTAGGCAACCCCATTTCTGTGAGAACCGCCGCTTGGTTGAGTATCTTTGCCTGCACGATCCGTTTCCAAAGCTGCTTTTTTAACGGAAGGCTCATGGCAAGCTGATCCTCGACGATGCGCGCATGGCGTGAATGGGCGCCCATGGGGAGCATAAGACCATTGGGCATATGATCGCGCCCGCAGATCATGACGCCTATTCCCGCGTCGTTGAGTTGTGACATGCAGGCGACCGTCAACGTGGTTTGATGGGATTCGACGATGACGACCCAAATGTCCTCGAGGGGAATGGTGGAGCTGCGGTCGTCCACGGTGATCATCAATAGGCCGTTCTTGATGCAGAGGTGGGCCTTGCTGTGGATAAGTATCGTCCGTTGGGCCATTTTGTCGACGACCTTCCCCGCATTAGCGCTACAATACGGCTAAGTCGAAAGCAGCTCACCTTGGGGAAGGGCGCGGCTCCAGACAAGGGGAGCCACTTAAGTGGCTTACCCGTAAAGTAACCCCCGTTCAATCTTCGGATTGGGCGGGGCGAACTTTTTTGGGCGAGTGTTAGCCAGTATTCCGTAAACGGTAGCTATGGATAGCATTTAGGCGGGTCCTTTTGAGCGTTTTTGCGCCTAAGGATTGATTCGATTGTGAAGATAAGTACATAAATCGCTGTGCCGAATACGGCTCTTTTCTTGCGTGAAGCGCGACGTGTCGACGCATTTTGTCTCGAAAAAAATGAATCGCAGATGTAGATCTGAGGTCGAATCAGTCTTCTTTTTTTGAGGCTTGAAACAGAAAAGCCCCTGTTAAAGGGGCTTTTCTGTGCGCACAAAGCGTATCACCTTGGGGAAGGGCGCGTGCTCAAGACTGGTTGAAAGATTTCGAGACGTTACCTCCCAGCGTATCACCTTGGGGAAGGGCGCGTGCTCAAGACCAGTTTGCAATCGGTTCGCAAACAAGCTGGAGCGTATCACCTTGGGGAAGGGCGCGTGCTCAAGACAAAAGCGTAGAAGGAACCGCTAGGGTCGGTAGCGTATCACCTTGGGGAAGGGCGCGTGCTCAAGACCGTGATGAATGCCTCTCACGGAAGAAATCAAGCGTATCACCTTGGGGAAGGGCGCGTGCTCAAGACCTTCATGGAGCGTCGAAGGTTTTGAATCTGAGCGTATCACCTTGGGGAAGGGCGCGTGCTCAAGACCGTCTCGGTGTTGGGGTTGTACGCCAGCTCAGCGTATCACCTTGGGGAAGGGCGCGTGCTCAAGACCAAATTTGGAGAGTGATCGCAATGTTTTTTCAGCGTATCACTTTGGGGAAGGGCGCGTGCTCAAGACTAGAATGAAGAGGGCCTACTCGCTACCGGCAGCGTATCACCTTGGGGAAGGGCGCGTGCTCAAGACTGGGGATTATTTGAGGCCTGCGAGCGATGGAGCGTATCACCTTGGGGAAGGGCGCGTGCTCAAGACTGGATAAGCTGAGGGTGAAATATCTTCGTGAGCGTATCACCTTGGGGAAGGGCGCGTGCTCAAGACTGGATCAAGTGGACAATCGAGGTACAGACCAGCGTATCACCTTGGGGAAGGGCGCGTGCTCAAGACTTGCAAGCGGTGCGCTGTAGCCGGTGCCCGAGCGTATCACCTTGGGGAAGGGCGCGTGCTCAAGACTTACCGCAAATCGTCTGTCGAGGGCGTCGAAGCGTATCACCTTGGGGAAGGGCGCGTGCTCAAGACTTGAGGAGGAGCTAGGAGGCGCGCGCGTCTAGCGTATCACCTTGGGGAAGGGCGCGTGCTCAAGACTAAATGGGACTCGTCGAGCCGTCGTTTTTGAGCGTATCACCTTGGGGAAGGGCGCGTGCTCAAGACAAGAACAAGACGTTCTGGCTCACGCTCATCAGCGTATCACCTTGGGGAAGGGCGCGTGCTCAAGATTTGAGGAACAGGGGCAACGCTGATTTTGAAACGCATTGCTTTAAGAATGTGCGGGCAGAGCCTGCATATGTTAATGCGCGCCGGCGCCCTCATCTGGACAGCGGTGGCGCGCATCAACGCCTTAACGAACAGGTGACTCACGGATAATGAGCGGCAATGGATCGTTGCCAAGCTTGTTTACGGTTGGTGAACGCAGTTTTTTCTTGGTAAGTCTGTCAGAAAAAGACCAATTTGCACCGTTGATGTCAAATCCGCTAAACCGCCCAACAAAATCGCCTATCTGTACTAGATCGCCCAGATATATCTCCAGCGGCGGTTTCTTCATAGCGCTTTCGGGCACGGGCTTCCAGGCTTTTCGGCCAGTATGCGCCTTAGCAATTCTAGGCACATACGTCCCATCTTTAAGTGCAGGAATATCCGCCTTATAGACGGGGTCTGCGTACCAAGCGCCCTGCCCCTTCTTGGCCTCCGGGTCATGCCAGAGCCTCAGACACAGCATTTCGCTCACCTTGATGACCGACTTCTCGTCTGCCGACACAACGGCGTTGCCCATGACGATGTCCTTATCGGAGCTCGCCTTGCGAGCAATGTCTTTACCCTGTGCGTTGACGCCGGCATAGCGATAGACCGTCTGCTCAAATAGCTCTCCCTTTCCCTTACGCGGAACAAAGCGGGTGGGTACGACGAAATCGTGCGCCGCGCGTACTTCGTTCGCAAAGGTTTCCCAGGGCATAACACTTTCGAGAGCCTTCATGATGGCATCGCGGCGTTGGGTCTCGTTCATGCCTCTGGTTATGCTCCAGTGTGTCTCTTGGTTGATTCGAGCGGTTTTAATCACGAGGCTTCGACTACATGCTGCAATCACACAAGCATCGGTGGCATGGTGACGATCGTCCGAGCGGTCTTTTTCGCCATTCGAACCAAAGTTAAGCCCCCACCTGCGACGCAGCCATGCGGTCGCTCTGCCAGTGGTAGGAACAACATGTGCTTTTGCGCCATCATCGGGGAACAGTAGGCAGTCGGCGAGGTAAGCGCATACTTCTCGCGACATATAGGCGGTGTCGGTGAAGCTGCGTGCTAAGAATTCGCCTTCCTTGGAATCAAGGTCTTTTTCCAGCAGGAAGTTCTTTTTGCGACGGCTGAGTTTCTGGTTTTCCTGAACGCGACGCTCAAAAGCATCCCATGAAGGCGCACCGTCGTGGGACATCCATTCGTAAGGTGTCTGTTCGCGTTTATCCTGATTGCTTTTGGCGAGGACCAGGACTTTGTTGTTGCGCGAGTTTTCTCCCGTACGAGAGAACGGCAGGATGTGGTCAATCTGCGTGTAGGTGTCGTCGCTAATTAGGCGATCGACTTCGATTTTAGCGCCCGTGTAAAGGTCGAAGCATTCCTGCTCTTCCCACAGGCGGTACTTCTCTATCTGTTTGCCCGTGACCTCATCTGCCGTGCAGCCACGCAGCTCAGCGATTTGCCCGGCAATGCGCTCGCGATTTTTCTCGTTCTTCTTATTGGCCTTGGCAATCTCGTCTTTTGCGCGCTGAGGCAACCTGAGCTCTCGATCAAGCTCAACGTGGATTTCGTTTGGCACGCCCCACTTGCGGCAGATGGCGTTGACCACTTTTCGCATTTGCGACATGGCGCGAATGACGACGGGATTGTTATTTGTCCGACCGGTACGTTCGATCCAGGTCTCATAGGGCATCAGGCGATCGGAGCGCTCGAGCTGGGCGCCAGCGATGCGAAGTCCCAGCAGGCCGCAGTCATTTTCGGCCTGCGTAAGGTTGAGGACCTCGGGCTCCTCGAGGCAATCGAGCAGCAGGTCGAGTGCTTTTTTGGAACGGTTGCCATAGCCGTTAAGAGCTTTGGATGAATAGGGAAGCCTACAGAGCGCCTCAATCTCCGCTTCCGAAAGCGGCAGCCCCTGAAGCTGCTCTTGGAGTACGGGGAGAGCTGAAGAGTATGCCACCGCCTCCATAACGGCATCGGCGAGATTGCGGTCATCGCGCAAACGCTGCAGGAGAATGGGGTTGGCCGTATTGAGGGTATTGCGGAGCACGCGCCATCCCTTGGGCTTGTACACCTCGCGCGTTTTTTCGTCGGCAGCTGGAACTCCCTTAAAGTAATCGCCGGAACTAAGGTCGAGCGCTTTTCGGAGGGCGCCGAATTTAACAGCACAATCTTTGTTGCCTCGAATTGGCTCGCACGAGAACAGGATCGCAATGCACTCATCGCGCTCCGTAGCGCTCAGGGCGCGAGAGGTCCCGTTTTCGTGGATGATGGTGATGTTGCCGAGTGCTCCATAGGCTGAAACAAGTTCGCTCGTAAGCGTGCAGCGTGCGGCTCGTTTTTCTGTTGGGAAGTATGAGCAGTGGCCAACGAGGTCGTACGTGCGGCGGTCGAAGTCTTTGCGCGAACGCTCCCAATCGCAAACCTCGATATATGCGGCCTCAAATTCCGGCGAAGCGTATTTGGAGCCAAAGGAGCGTTGAGCATCAAATAGGATATGAGTTTCTTCGATAAGCTGGGCGTGCGTTACACACTTGTCGTAATTGCCGCCACGATTGCGACTTTGAGGCTGCTGAGCGAGCCATTCGCCAACGGTGCGGCACGAGGTCTCCGCAATTGCTTCCTTGTTGGCCGCAAGGGCGGATAGAACCTTGCCGCCTTCGCTTGATTTATCCTGATTGCCTTCTCCGTGGGGGATGTATCCACGGCGCTTGCAGAGGGAGTATAGGACTAGCGCCCACTCGCGATCATTGAGCAGGCGGTCAAGGCCATCAACGCGAAGCTTGAGCGGCTGCTTGTCGCCTTTTGTGGTGTGGAAGTACTCTTTGGTGGCGTCTTGGGGGATGAGGCCATAAGCCTTGAGGATTTGGAGACAGTGCTTCAAGCGCGCCTGGGTACGGTCAATGTTTCGACGGGTAGAGCGGAAGCCCCTGCGAATAACCGCAAGACTTTGGCCCGTTTTAGGATGAGTTGGAGAGTCAAATAATCTGACGCCCAAATCCAGGATTTCATGATTGGCTGTGTCGATAAGTGCGAATCCGCAGCTTGCAATTCCTGGATCCATGCCAAGCACAAGATGCCTGGGAAGTCCGAGCTTCCCAATTTCGCGATTGATGGTGATCTCCATGGAGCACCCCTCTCTAATAAGAACTCGAGAGAACAGTACCATCGCGTGAGGACATGGGTCGAGCTTGTTAGCCGAGCGGTCATTTTGTTAGGCAAACGGAAACGATTTATACAGCCTTACATATCGGTTGCCGGATGATGCCGTTTGTTGAAATTGAATCTCGCCCTGAGATTGAATGGCGGGACGGCGCTCCACGCTATTCAGCGCGCTTGATAGGATGACGAACCACGGTCTTAAGTTTCTCCGGTGCACATTTGCGTGGATCGGAGAGATAGATTTCGTGATGTAAACGGGAGTCTGAGAAGTCGGGGACATAGCCCTGCTCGGTCATGTATTCATGCATAACGTTTACGGTCGCCGGTTCGTTGTCGTAGGACTCGGTGTGCATGCATTGAACGCAGAGACCCTCGTCAACTTTAAGCAGCTCGACGGCGGAAAAGTCCAGTTTCTTCTTGGTCGTGGCTTCTGCGACTGCCCAGTCAAAGTCATCTTGGGTGACGAAATCGGGCAGGCGGATGCACGAGATAAAGTTGAAATCGTCCTTGCGTACATAATCGATGTCGTCGCTCGGGGAGTCTTGCCACCAGAAACCCTCGAGCGGCGGTACCACAAAGTCGAAATAGCCCTCGATACTCCTTGAGCCTTTCTTCGACATCTTGACGGTATAGGCGATGCCGTAAAGCAGCGGCAGTGCGTTTTGATACTCACCACCTTCGGTATTTGGGTCACCCTTTCCGCGAACGGCTACGTAGTTCATAGGCGGGACAGTTACGATACTCGGCTTGCTTGCAGGTCTGTAGAGCTCCTTGCATTCCTTCTTAAAGTCGAACGCCATGTTGGCCGCCTTTCTGCGTATTGGCCTGCTTAGATAGCTGAATCATATCATAGAAACGAACAGCTGTTCGAATGAGTTGGCTGACAGATTGAGATGCGTGCGTTGTGTTTGGCGGTCGGCCTGACCCCGTCGATGATTTCTCTGCCTCCCCGGCGCCTCATCTATAGCTGCCGTTTCCCCATATAAAACCTGCCAAAATAAACCTGTCCCTTTTTGGTCGGTGCGAAATGGGTAATACTAAAGAGTTATCCGACCAGATGGGAATTAATCGATGGCCTATATCGAATTCAAAGACGTCATCAAAGCATACGGCGAGGGCGACGCCCGTATTCACGCGCTCGACGGTGCGAGTTTTACGGTCGAGCGCGGTGAGCTCGCCATCATTCTGGGCGCTTCGGGTGCCGGCAAGACCACGGCGCTCAACATTCTGGGCGGCATGGATACGGCGACCTCCGGCACCGTGACGGTGGACGGGCGCGACGTGAGCTCTGCTAACGAGGCACAGCTCGTGGAATACCGCCGCGCCGATGTCGGCTTTGTCTTCCAGTTCTACAATCTGGTCCCCAACCTGACGGCGCTCGAAAACGTCGAGCTCGCGGCGCAAATTTGCCCCGATTCGCTCGATGCCGAACAGACGCTTCGCCAGGTTGGCCTGGGCGAGCGCCTGGGCAACTTTCCGGCACAGCTTTCGGGCGGCGAGCAGCAGCGCGTGTCCATCGCCCGCGCACTGGCAAAGAACCCCAAGCTGCTTCTGTGCGACGAGCCCACGGGCGCGCTCGACTACAAAACCGGCAAGCAGATATTGAAGCTGCTGCAGGATACCTGCCGCAAGCAGGGCATTACGGTCATCATCATCACGCACAACTCCGCGCTCGCGCCCATGGCCGATCGCCTGATCCGCTTTAAGAGTGGTCGTGTGGAGAGCGAGACGGTCCAGCAAAATCCCGTGCCTATCGAGACGATCGAGTGGTAGCGCCCATGGACCAGGATCGCCAAAACAGCCAAAACCACGATACGGAGCACACGGGTCGCGATCGGGAGTTCGCGACCTACCGTACTGCCCAAAGCTCAAACGATATGGTGCCGACGGTTTTTCGCCGTGGCATCTACCGCACGATTCGCGGCAGCCTCAAACGTTTCTTGTCTATCGTCGTGATCACCGCGCTCGGCGTGAGCGTGATGTGCGGCCTCAAGGCGGGCTGCGAGGACCTGTGCGATTCGGTCGACGCCTATTTTGATCAGCAGAATGTCTATGACATCAACGTGCAGTCGACCTATGGCCTTACGCGCGACGATCTTGCGGCTATCCAAGAGGTCGACGGCGTCGAGACGGCCGAGGGCATCTACACCGAGACCGCCTACACCGCCGTGGGCACAACGCGCGAACGCGTGGTCGTGCAGAGTCTCTCCAAGGAGAACATCGATCAACCGGTGTTGGTGAGCGGCGATTTGCCCGAGAGCGCCGATGAAGTCGCGGTGACTTCGAAGTTCCTGAAGGCTTCGGGCAAAAAGCTCGGCGATACGGTGAGTTTTGCCGCCAATGACGCGAGCTCGTCCAACCAAAGTGCCAAGGATCAGTTTGCCGCGGGCGATTACACCATTACGGCCGAGGTCCTCGATCCTACCGACGTGAGCTCCGACTCGACAGTCAACGCCTTTCGCGCTGCTTCGGCTGCGGACTATAAGTTCTATGTGAGCGAGGATGCCGCGACATCTTCTTCCTACTCCGCAGTCCACGTGATTGTCGAGGGAGCCAAGAGTCTTAACTCCTATTCGGATGCCTACACGACAAAGATCAACGAGGTTAAAGGCAACATCGAGAAGATCCGCGAGGGGCGTGAGAAGGCGCGCGTTCAGGAGCTGACGGTCGACACGCCGGTAAGCTTGGATGCGGCCGAGCGCCAGGCGAATATGCTCTTTGGGATTGAACAGGACAACATCAATCGCATGACCGAGGGCAGCGAGGAGCGCGTCCAGGCTCAGGCAGAGTTGGACCAGCGGCGCGCCGCCGCCAACCAGCATTTTGCCGATGCCCGCGCCGAGCTTTCCGATCTGGGCGAATGCACCTGGTACATTCAGGACCGCGGTAACATCGCAAGCTACTCGAGCGTCGAGAGCGACAGTTCTTCGATCGAGGCCATCGCCACGGTTTTCCCATTTATCTTCTTTGTCGTCGCTGTGCTCATCAGTCTTACCACCGCCACGCGCATGGTCGAGGAGGAGCGCACGCTTATTGGCCTGTACAAGGCGCTTGGCTATTCACGCGAGCGCATCCTGTCCAAATACGTGGACTATGCGCTGTGGGCATGTCTGATCGGCGGCGTGCTCGGCAACATCATCGGATTTGTGGGCCTGCCGCTGTTCCTGTTTACGGTGTTCGACGACATGTACTCGCTGCCCCAGATGCTGCTCTCGTACGACATCGTGTCGTCGCTCGTGTCGGTGGCGCTGTTTGCCGTGGGCGTGGTGGGTGCCACGATTATCGCCTGCCGCCACGAGATGGCCGAGACCCCAGCCTCGCTCATGCGTCCCAAGGCCCCGCGCGCCGGCTCGCGCATTCTGCTCGAGCGTATCGGATTTATCTGGCGCCGCATGGGCTTCTTAAACAAGGTGGCGGCGCGTAACCTGTTCCGCTACAAAAAGCGCGCCTTTATGACCATCTTCGGTATCGCCGGCTGCACGGCGCTCGTGATCTGCGGTATGGGCATCCGCGATACGTCGGTGGCGCTTTCGCCCAAACAGTACGGGCATATCACGCGCTACGACCTGCTGGCGGTCGCCAATCCCGACGATTTTTCGCAGACGTGCGCGGCATTGGATGAGCGCAGCGCGGCCAATGATTTCAACGTGACCGTGACCTCGACCCTGCCGATTATGACCGACAACGTCACCTTTACGTTTGGCGGCAAGAGCGAGACCGTGCAGCTGATCGTGGTGCCCGATGACCGCACGAGTGACTTGGGCGATTACGTGCGTCTGGAGGATGAGTCCAAAGAACCGCTGCCTTTGCGTGACGGAGACGTGTATCTGAGTAAAAGTTCACAGCTGGTGCTGGGGATTCAGCCGGGCGATACGGCTCACGTCCAGGATTCGTCGCTCAATGTTGCCAAGGTCAAAGTCAGCGACATTTCGCTTAACTATCTGGGCAACACGCTTTACATGACGCAGGGCACCTATGAGCGCGCGTTCGGTCGAAG
Organism: uncultured bacterium; assembly: GCA_905215815.1. Classification (GTDB taxonomy): domain Bacteria; phylum Actinomycetota; class Coriobacteriia; order Coriobacteriales; family Coriobacteriaceae; genus Collinsella. The sequence goes on from CAJMRN010000040.1 coordinate 9,250, forward strand.
CGCACGTCTTAACGGCGTCTTTGTGCTGCTTAAGGGTTCGTCGGCCGACCAGATTGCGTTTAGCAAGAATCTTAAGAGTGACGGTTGGCTTACGATTTCGAGTACGGCCGAGCATTGGGAAAACTATGAGGCGAACTTTACGATCATCAATTCGGTCGTGGTGCTTGTGACCTTTATGGCGGCGTGCCTATCGTTTGTGGTGGTGTTTACGCTGTCCAACACCAACATTTCGGAGCGCAAGCGCGAACTGGCAACCATCAAGGTGTTGGGTTTCCGCCGCGGCGAGGTGCACCATTACGTCAACAAGGAGACGTTGATTCTTACAGCGATTGGCGCCGCGCTGGGCGTGCCGCTGGGTGGCTTGCTGGCCGAGAGCTTTACCTACATTTTGCAGATGCCGTCGCTGTATTTTGATGTTGAGGTCGAGCCACTGAGCTACGTGCTCGCCGTGGTGCTTTCCTTTGGCTTTACGTTTATCGTCAACCTCGCTACCAATCGCACCCTCAATAAGATCGACATGGTCGGTGCCCTCAAGAGCGCCGAGTAACCTGCCAAAAAGGGACAGGTTTATTTTGGCAGGTTTTATCTGGGCAAACGCCGGGCACCTACGGGTGACCCGGCGTTTGTTGCTTTGCTATGCTTTGCTATCTTCTGCTCGCAGGCGTGGATGAGAGGCTCTCTTTAGCCTTCGAGATTGGGCTTGAATGGGTCATATGCCACAAAACGGGCCTATCTACTACGTTTAATTGGATACCCTCAACCATGCCGGGAAAACGAAAAATAAAACCGCAGGTAGAAGGTCTGTCGATTTTCGAAAAAGGCGGTCATGGTTGACCTCATCGAGTTAAACGTAGTAGATGACCCCTTTTCGTGGCGGACCATCAAACGAACGCCGACGCTTGTGCTGTAGCCGCTCCGATCATTCGTAAGTTGCGGTGGAATAGTTCCTAGATTCAGCCATTTGCGGGCTAAGCAGGAACTATTTCACCGCAACTTAATTTCAGACCAGGCACCCGCAGCAAGAAGACGAATAGCCTCGGACTCCCTAGTTACCGCAGGAGGCCCCAGGGCTTACCTCCCAAATCTTTCCGCAGGACGGAAGGACCCCGCCGCGCGAAGCGCACGGCGGGGTCCTGACATGTCCGAGGACGATTTGGGAGGTAAGCCCTGGGGGCTCCGATGGGGGCGGTTCCAGCCGAGGCTATTCGTCGCCGAAGCTGATGCCCAGCGCCTTGGCCTCGCGCACCAGATCACTCTGGGGGTCGACAAACTTGAGCTTGCCGGCGACATCCTCGAGCGGTATGTGGCACATTTTGCCGTCGCGCAGGGCAATCATGTAGCCAAACTCGCCGCGCAGGCAGCCGAGCGCTGCCTCGACGCCGCACTGAGTCGCAAAGATGCGGTCCTGGGCGTCGGGCTGGCCGCCGCGCTGCGTGTGGCCGGGGATGGCGACGCGGGTCTCGCGACCGGTCTTGGCCTCAATCTCCTTGGCGATGTCGTACACAATCGACGGGCTCGTGCGCTCGGCGAGCTTTTTCTTGTACTCCTTCTTGGACAGCGCTGCGTTCTCCTTGGAGATAGCGCCCTCGGCGACGGCTACGATGGTAAAACGGCTGCCGGTCTCCATGCGATGCTCGATGGTCTTGATGACGTTATCCATGTCGTAGGGAATCTCGGGAATCAGGATGACGTCTGCGCCGCCCGCGACGCCGGCATACAGCGGGATCCAGCCAACCTTGTGGCCCATGATCTCGATAACGAACACGCGCCCATGGCTCGAAGCGGTGGTGTGGATGTCGTCGATGCACTTGGTAGCGACGTCGATGGCGCTCGTAAAGCCAAACGTCAACTCGGTGCCCCAGGTGTCGTTATCGATGGTCTTGGGCAGGGCGATAACGTTGAGGCCCTCTTCGCGCAGGCGGTTGGCGGTCTTGGTGGAGCCGTTGCCGCCCAGCATAAACAGGCAGTCGAGCTGCAGCTTATGATAGGTGTGGACCATCGCCGGCACCTTCTCGACGCCGTCGGCCTCGGGGGTATCCAGGCGCTTGAACGGCGTGCGGCTCGTGCCTAGGATGGTGCCGCCGCGGGTGAGGATGCCGCTAAAATCGGCGGGCGTCATGACGCGGAACCTGCTGTAGATAAGGCCCTGGTAGCCGTCCTCAAAACCATAGATCTCGATAGGCTCTTCGCTATTGGTTATAAGCGTTTTGACGATGCCGCGCATGGTGGCATTGAGCGCCTGGCAGTCGCCGCCACTGGTAAGAAGACCGATTCTAAGCATGATGAATCCTTCCGGGCAAGTTATAACATGCGCATAAGTTTACCCCCGCACACTGTTGATACGGGGTAAAACGTGTTAGCTCAAGCGTATGGAAATGTAAACAACGTCAGGCGAGCGTAAGGCCGACGAGCCTGGCTCCTTACAGTGCGAAGGCGTCGACGTCGTCCCAGTGGCGGCGCAGCGTAATAGCGGCGGCGGGTTCGGTATTGTCAAAGACGACCGACCATTGCGTATTGCTGGTGATGTCTTCCGGATTGGGCTCTTGTGCTGCGGCGCGCAGGGCTTCCCAGACAATCGTTTCGTCCTGGGCACCGACATGGGCGTCAAGGACATCGGCGATTGCGACGGCGCGCTCTTTACCATGACCCAGCTCACCATTCTTTTGGTCGGGCAGTACTTCGTCGCCATAGCAGGCGTAGAAGTTCGTAACCTGGCGTACAGGAGTCGCTTTGAAAGCGCGGTCCGGATCGCGCGGATCCCACTCTACTACGCGCGCGTCACCGGCGGCGTCGTTGATAAAGAAGTGGTAATCGCGTCCTGCCATGGCGTGCATGTCGTAGGCGGAAAGCAGGTCGACAGCTTCTTGCGTGGTGGCGGCACGTTCGAGCACCAGACGGATGGCGAGCGAGGTGTTGATGATGGGGCGTTGCGTGTCCTGGTCACAGGGCTTGGAATCCAGGGTGAGTACGGCAATGGACACGCCGCATTCGTTAACACCGTCGAGCTGGGCAAACGGGCCCATGAGTGCGGCGGCGCGTCCGGCGACGGAGTCAAGCGGAGTGTTATCGCCCAGGTTGTTGAGGGCGGCAAATCCGATGGAGGCATAGCCGCCGCGTGGGTGATTGCGCACCAGCAGCGCCGAGGTGTCGTCCTTAAAGTCGTAATTGCGACCGGTGCGCACGCGGCCTTCGGCATCTACGGCGACAAAAGCGCTGCAGGCAAACTGGGGCGCCTGGACATGTGCCGGCACACCGGGCAGCACCTGCGCCACCACGGCATCGATGTAGACCTGGTCGTCGCGCACGCCAGCGGCGATGATGCGATCAAGATCGTAGTCGTAGGCGATGTCGATTGCATACAGGTCATAGCCATCCGCGTAGCCGGTCAAGCGTTTGAGCGATGCGGCGGACTTGATTTGCTTGTGATAAACGATGCCGGTGGCAGCGGCAAGGCCGACAGCGACTCCCGAGACACCGCAGGCGATGACAATGTTGCGTGGCTTCATGACGGCTCCTCTCGTCCTGTTAGCGCAATTGTCGCAAAAGGAACGCGGGCATGATGGCTCAACTTGGTGAGCGGCGCGGAATTAAGCACGGAATGAAGAGTGCGGCGCTGGCGTGGCGGGGTATGCTGGAGGGGACCATCAACCCAGCGAAAGGGGAGAGCATGACGGATCAGGAAACGCCCGAGCGTGCGCATGTGACGGCCGACGATATCGAGGCCGCCAACGATCTTATCGACTTTATCGAGGCGTGCCCCAGCATGTTCCATACGGCGGCGACCATTATGGCCGAGCTCGACGAGGCGGGCTTTACCTATCTGCCCGAGAATGCGGCGTGGGATATCGAGCCGGGCGGGCGTTATTACACGCAGCGCAACACCTCGAGTGTTGTTGCCTTTAAGGTGGGCGAGGACCTGGCCGCGACGTGGGGCGAGGATGGCGTTGCCGGTGACTATCATTTTCAGCTCACGGCGTCGCACAGTGATTCGCCGACGTTTAAGGTCAAGGCTGTGCCCGAACTCGACGGCGCGGGCGAGACGCTGCGCCTGAACACCGAGGCCTACGGCGGCATGATCGACTACACCTGGTTCGATCGCCCGCTGGCGCTCGCGGGCCGCGTACTGGTGCGCGAGGGCGACCGTATCGAGAGCCGCCTGCTTGCCACCGAGCGCGAGGTCGCTATCATTCCGAGCCTTGCTATCCATATGAACCGCGGCGTTAACGAGGGATTTGCTCCCAACCGAGCCGTCGACCTGTGCCCGCTTATTAGCGCCGGCGAACTCAAGCAGGGAGATTTTGATGCCCTGATTGCCGATGAGCTGGACGTCGAGCCCGAGCAGATTTTGGGCCGCGATCTGTTCCTGGTCAATCGTCAGGATGCGCGCATTTGGGGCTGGGCCGACGAGTTTATCTCGACGCCCAAACTCGACGACCTGGTCTGCGCCTACACCTCGCTGCAGGCATTTTTGGGTGCCGAGAATGCGCACGACGTCTCGGTCTTCTGCTGCTTTGATAACGAGGAGGTTGGCTCCGAGACCAAGCAGGGCGCCATGTCGACGTTCTTGGCCGACGCGCTGCGCCGCATTAACGGATCGCTGGGCTTTGACGACGAGTCGTACCATCGCGCACTTGCCGCCTCGATGCTTGTAAGCTGCGACAATGCACATGCCGTGCACCCCAACCACGCCGAGAAGTGCGATGCTCGCAATCAGGTTGTGCTTAACGGCGGCATCGTCATCAAGGAAGCCGCCAACCAGCACTACTGCACCGATGCCTTTAGCCGCGCGGTGTTCCAGGCCATCTGCGATGACGCCGATGTGCCCACGCAGGCCTTCGCCAACAAGAGCGACATGGCCGGCGGCTCCACGCTCGGCAATCTGTCCAACATGCAGGCGAGCATGCACGCCGTGGACGTGGGCCTGCCGCAGCTTGCCATGCACTCGAGCTACGAGACCGGCGGCGTGCGCGACGTGATGTACGCCATCCGCGCCCTCACCGCCTTCTACGAGCGCGACCTAACCATCAACGGTGCCGAAAGCGTGGAGCTCTAAAACCTACCAAAAAGGGACAGGTTCATTTTGGCAGGTTTCATCTGGGCGAATGCAAAGGGTGAAACCGAACTAGATCTGTGATACGTGGCCGCCGAGGTGCAGTGTGCCTCGGCGGCTTTTTGTGTACAGAGCACGGCTAATGCTTATAAATGCTATACATGCTTTACGTATCTACCATAGAGTTTTATGATAGTTTTGAAGTATTAAGGAGGGGTCATGACCACAACAGCCGCTCAGATCAACGTGCGTCTCGATGCCGATCTTAAAAGGAGTGGGGACGCCGCTCTCTCCAGGGCCGGTATGACGCCGAGCCAAGCGGTGCGAGCGCTCTGGCAACTTGCAGCGTCGCTGGCCGATCGCCCCGGTGCGCTCGAGGATATCCTGCTGCCCAGTCGTGCCCGGGCGGAACAGCGCGAGCGCGAAAAGGCCGCCAAACGTAAGCTCGAGCTCATGGATCAGGGGTCGAAGCTGTTCGCTGCCGCTTGCCGTGAGTCGGGAATCGATATGGTCAGGGCTCAGCCATCGGACGACGAAGAGCTCAAACGGAATGCCTATGCGGATCGCTATGGCGAGGAGATGAGCTGGCTCTATGAGTGAGGCTCCAAGGCGTATCTTGGTTGACACCAACGTGTGGCTCGATTACTTCATTCCCTCACGACGTGGTCGTTCGGTGGCGATTGAGTTTTTACGCGATGCATGCACGGCGCAGGTGGATTTGCTGTATGCGGCGACATCGTCCAAAGATCTGTTCTATTTGATTTCGAGCGAACATAAGGCGTGGTATCGGCGCGAGCATGGCTCACTATCCCAAGATGCCGCCGTGGCGGCGACATCACTTGCATGGGATTGCCTCGACGTTTTGTCGCAACTTGCCACGCCGGTACCCTGCGACCTGAGTGACATATGGATGGCGAGCAAGCAGCGTAATCTCCATAGCGATTACGAAGACGATTTAATCATCGCTGCGGCAATGCGCGCAAAGGCAGATTTACTGGTCACCAACGATGTCAAACTCTGTTCACACGCGCCTGTCGCAGCAATGAGCGTAGAAGACGCAAAGAATTACTTAGCAACGCTCTAACAATTTGAAGACCCCACAGGTTGAGCAAAAGTCAGACACTATGACCCAATCCAGGGGCACGGAAACGACAGGAGCCCCCGCTCGTGACCGCGGGTCGGGGCTGCGACAATGTTGTTGAAGTGCCAGAGGCGCAGCCGCGCCGCAACGAGGTTGGGAGGCTCCCGTGCCTAGATATTCTACCGCCTTCGGAATGGACGTACACCTCAGGTCCACCACCGTCTGCGCGCTCGACGCGGAGACGGGCGAGGCCGTGACGAGGAGGTTCCGCGGCAACCCCTGGGGCGAGGTCGCGGAGTGGATGTCGGGCTTCCCCGGCCCGTCGCTCGCCGCCTACGAGAGCGGCTACCTCGGCTTCGCCCCGCAGAGGGAGCTCTCCGGGCTCGGCGTCGACTGCGTCGTCGCGGCCGTCTCCAAGGTCCCGAGGTCGGCGGCCGACCTCTCGTCCAAGAACGACCGCAACGACGCGGCCAGGATGGCCAAGGCGATACTGTCGCACGATATCTCCCCGGTATGGGTGCCGTCCCCCGAGATCGAGGGGCTCAGGGACCTCGCCGGGGCCCACGACGCGGCGACCGCGAGGCTCGCGGCGGCGAAGCAGCGGCTCCTGGCGTTCCTGGCCCGCCGCGGCTACGCCTACGGCGGCACGACGCCGGCCGGAAACCCCCGGAGGTACTGGACGTACGACTTCCTCAGGTGGCTCGACAAGGTTCGGCCCGCCGACGACGGCGGCATCCGGGCGCTTGCGGCGCTGAGGAACGAGGTCGAGGCGGCCGACGAGACGAGGGAGTGTTAGCGTCAATATAATTTTCACCATTTCCACCAACGCATTTTCGCCAATCGCGCCAACGCGGATACGCCGGATTCGCCAACGCGGATGTGCCGCTTTCGGCGCCTAGGCGCCCTCCTCCTTCCCGTCCTCACCGCCGATGGACACGTCCTTCAGGCGGTACGACCGGCCCGTTATCTTGATCATCGCGCAGTGGTGGCACAGCCTGTCGGCGACCGCCGAGGCCGTGACGTTGCTGCCGAACACGTCGCCCCACCTGCCGACCGGCACGTTGGTCGTGACGATCGTCGACCGCTTGAGCGCGTAGCGCCTGTTCACCAGCTGGAACAGCAGGTCGGCGCCCTCCTTCCCGATATCGAGGTAGCCCAGCTCGTCTATTATCAGCAGGCTGCAGTGCTCGTAGAACCGCATCCTGCGCGCCAGCGCCTCCTTCGCCGAGGCGTGCTTGAGGTCCTCGACCAGCCTCGAGCAGTCGGCGAAGTACACCTGCTTGCGGGCCATCACCGCCTCGTGGCCTATGGCTATCGACAGGTGGGTCTTGCCGACGCCCGGGCTGCCGACGAGCACGACGTTGTCGCCGCGGTCGACGAACTCGAGCGTGGCCAGCTGCTCGACCAGCCCGCGGGGCACGCTCGGCTGGAAACCCCAGTCGAAGTCGGCCAGCGTCTTTATGTAGGGGAAGTTGGCCATCCTCGTGCGGCGCTCGTCGTCGGCGCGCCGCTTGAGGGCTATCTGGGCGTCGGTGAGCTCGAGCATGGCGTCGACCAGGCTCTTCCTCCCGTCGGCGACGAGCCTGACGTACTCGGGCACCGACGACGCCATGCCCTCGAGCCCCAGCTCCTCGAGATTGGCCGCCAGGCGGTTGAGCGGGCTGGCCTGCACCGCGGCGCTCACAGCGAGCCCCCTATCGAGTCGAGCAGCCCGAGGTTGGCGGCGGCGGCCGCCTCGATGTCGCCGGCGGCGTCGCCGAACCAGCGCTTCCCGGCCATGGCCTCGGCGTAGTGCGCCGGGTCGTAGGCCGGCCC
>CAJMRN010000041.1 GCA_905215815.1 uncultured bacterium
GAGCCGGTGACCGACGAGGATCGCGCGGCGCACGAGCAGTTCATGAGCCGGGGCTTGCGCTTCGAGCCGGCGATGCTGGGCGGATTCCTGACCGTTGATTCCGAGAAGTGCGTGGGATGCGGGGCGTGCGCAAAGGTGTGCCCGGCTGGTTGCATCGCACTCGAGGGCGGCAAGGCTGTCCGTAACGCGCAGGCGGGCTTTGGCTGCAACGCCTGCCTCGCCTGCATGCACGCCTGTCCCGCGCACGCCATCACCTGCGCGGCGGGCGACAAAAATCCCGCGGCGCGCTTCCGCAACGAGCACGTGACCCTTGCCGAGTTGCAAGAGGCCAACAGCGGCCGCTGATGCGCTTCTCACCATGCCGAAAGCCTGCGGTTTCGGCTTGATTCATTCAGAAAGAGGAACTATGCACGTGAGCCATCTTTCACGCAGGTCCTTTATCGAGTCTGCCGCGCTCGCTGCGGGCGGGCTAGTACTCGGGAGAGGCCTGGTCGGCTGCGCGGATGCCCGTGAGTTTGGCGGCTACGTCCTCACGGAGGGGTCGCAGACAGACCGCGGCTTCGTCGTTGACGACGCCCTGCAGACGCTATCGGGCAGGACGCTGCACTTCTCGCTCCACGTGCCGGACTCCTACGACGGGTCCGCGCCCTATGCACTCTACGTGGCCTGCCCCGGCTGGGAGGGGCTCTACTTCCAGGGCGTGGGGGCGAATCTTCAGGAGGACTACCCCTTCGTGGCGAACGACTACATCGCCGACATGATCGTGGCCTCGCCCCAGCTCGACGACTGGGGCGAGCAATCGGCGTCAGACGTGGTGGAGCTCACCGAATGGCTGCTCGGCGCCTACAGCATCGATGCGGACCACGTGTACCTGAGCGGATGCTCGGGCGGCGGCGAGACCATCTCCATCGTCTTGGGAACGCGCCCCGAGCGCTACCGCCGTGCGCTTCACACCATCTCGCGCTGGGACGGCGACATCGAGACGCTCACCACAGCCGAGGTTCCCGTGTATATGGCTATCGGCGAGAACGACGACTATTACGGCTCCGGGCCCGCGCGCGAGGCGTACGAGGAGATTCGCGCCGCCTATCGAGCTCACAAGCTTTCCGAGGAGCGCATCAGTGAGCTGGCCGTACTCGATGTCAAGCCCACGAGCTACTTCACCGAGCGGAGCTTTGCTGCGGACGCGGGCCAGCACGGAGCGGGCGGCTACCTCTTTGCCCATGACGAGGACATCATGGGATGGCTTTTCGCATTTCTGGGTGCCCTGCTCATGCGGGTAGTCGTCCGCAGCGCCCGTCCGATCATACGCTAGGCGAACGAAAAGGGGCGGCGGGCCTCCGTCTTTACGGGCCCACCGCCGCCGACCTGAGTTACGCAAGTCGGGACTACGCGAGCTTCTTCGAGAGCGCCCTTGCCTCGTGCGTGTTGTCGACCATGCCGCCGTAGGTCATGCCGTAGAGCGCGGCGAAGCGCTTCATGGTGTACTCGCCCCAATCGAGCATCTCGCGCGTGGGCGCGCCACCTTGGAACACGAAATAGAGCGTCTTGCCGCTCATGCTGCCCTCGCGCACCGGACCGTAGAAGCGGTCGAGCAGGTTGCGCAGCATGCCGGAGAGGCTGTGCCAGTAGACGGGCGACCCCACGACCAGGGTGTCCGCCGCCTCGATGCGCGCGAGCACGTCCTCGAAGTCATCGTCGCCGTAGCTCTGGCCGTAGCCGTAGACCTTGTGCTCGGCAAGATTCAGCTGCTCGTACGGGCGATCGCCGATGAGCTCGCGCGCCAGGCGCGCCGTGTTGCCATCCTTGTTGGGGCTTCCGTTGATGAAGAGAATCATACGTCTCACTCCTTACGTATTGTCTGATACCGCCTTTACCATAGGCGTGAGAAGACCCGGCGAGAAGTTCCTGCTCGTAGGCAGCTTATAACCGTGGGGTGTGTACGTCTTGCCATCCTCATCGCTGCGCCTTCCAAAACGCGAGGGCATCGTCGATCCAGCCCTCTGCCACGGTGTCGACACCCAGGCCAAAGCCGTGGCTCAGGCCTTCGTAAACATGAAACTCCGTGGGCACGCCCGTTGCTGAGAGCGCTTCGAGACGCGCCTGCATGGTGCGCCAGCTCGCGATGCCATCGCGATCACCTACGCAGGCGTAGGTCGCGGGGTCGGCACCCGTCAGTTCGCTCATGCCGGTGTACTGCATGATGGCCGCCGCGGGCTGGGGCGTTCCTGCCGGCGCGCCAAAGGCGGCCGGGCCGTAGCCGCCGACCCATGCCGCCATGCGCGCACCGGCCGAGCCGCCCCACAGCGAATAGCCCGACGTGTCCACGCTGAGCTCGTCGGCGTGCTCGAAGATGAAGGAGACGGCGCGGGCCAAGTCCTCGCAGGCGAGCTGCGCGTCCGGCCGGTAGATGACCGCGAACCCGTTGACGCCGGAACGGGACAGGTGCAGGCAGTGTGGGAAGGAGTCGTGCATGGCAGCGACGTAGGCGAATCCGCCGCCCGCGCTTACCACGGCAAACGGTGCAGAAGCGCCGCCCACTCCGTCGGCGGATGGAACGTTGTGGGAAAGAGCAGCCGTCTGTAGCCATCGAGCAAAGGGTTGTTGATGACGTCGTAGATGGGCGTGTCCGCCGTGACCGGGCCCGGAGCGGAGCCGCGCGCGAACCCGGCGGTCCCGTCCGACGAGCAGCCGGCAAGGCTGCCCGCAGCGGCCAACCACACGGCAGCCTCCAGAAACGAACGGCGCGGCATCATCGCCGCACTCGATAGACGAGGTGGAGGCCGTCGCCGGCAAGGCGCTCGACGCGCTCAAGCGAGAGTACGTGCGAACCGCCGGCTGAGCGAGGCATCTCGTCGAAGACGGAAGCCGTTTCGGGCTCCCCCGAGACCGTCGGGGAGAGAACGAGACTCAGCTCGTCAAGCACGCCCGCGGCAAGAAACGACATGTCCGTCTTTCCGCCGCCGCACACGAGCAGGCGCTCGATGCAGAAAAGCTCGCGCAGCTTGCGCAGGGCGAGCGGGAGGTCTAACCCGCGCGAGCCGGCAAGCACGTATGAGACGCCGCGCTCTCGCAGATAGTTGCGATACGCCGGCGATGCCGCCTCGGTGAGGATCTCGATGACGTGCGCGTCCGCACGGCCGGCGCGACGATAGGTCGCAGACCCCCATGCAATCTCCCCGGCGGGGTCGACGGAGACGTAGAACGATCGTTCGTCATGAGGCGCCACGAAGTCCCCCTTGGGCGCGCTCCCGTGGGTACCGAGCGCAAGGGGGCGCGACCCGACGAAGCCCTTCGTGGTCACGGCCCCGTACGCCACGGCGTCCGCCCCGAACTCGACCTGCATGCGAGAGTACGCGGCGCGTGCGGGCGAGGCAGCGGGATCGAGCATGTACGCGCCGTCGATGCGCCCGTTGAGCCCGGCAAAGACGTGACAGACGACATAGGGTCTAATGTTCATGGCTCCCTACCTTACCGTGTGCCCGCCGAAGACCATGAGGTCGAGTCCGTTGAGCAGCCCGTCGATCTTGGCAACCTCATCGTCGGTGAGCCCGACCTCGGCGGCGCCGAGGTTCTCGAGCAGTCGTTCGGGCTTGCGACTGCCCGGGATGGGAATGATATAGGGCTTCTTCTCGAGCATCCAGGAAAGGGAGACCTGGGCGGGCGTCGCCGCGTGCAGCTCAGCCAGCTCGCGAACGAACCGCATGAGGGGCTCGGCGCGCCTTTCGCCTTCCTCTGTGTACTGCGGCATGCCATCGCGGTAGTCTTGGGCGCCCTCGAAGCGGGTATTGTGGCTGTACGCGCCCGTCAGAAAGCCGTTCGCCATGGGAGAGAAGGCCATGAAGGCAACGTTCAGCTCCTCGAGCACGGGGAACAGGGATTCGTTCCAGCGTGCCATCATGGAGTAGCGGTTCTGGACGGCGGAGACGGGGCACACCGCATCGGCGCGACGCAGGTACTCCTCCGTCGCCTCGGAGATTCCCCAGGCGCGGATCTTACCTTCCTTGATGAGGTCTGCCATGGTGCCCGCAACGACCTCGGGATCGACCTTTGGGTCGATTCGGTGCTGGTAGTAGAGGTCGATGCGGTCGGTGCGCAGCCGGCGCAGGCTCTTCTCCACCGAGATACGGATAACCTCGGGGCGCGAGTCCACGAGGGTGGTCTTGTCCGGGGCGTGCGTGACGCCGAACTTGGTGGCAATGACAACCTCGTCGCGCATGGGCGCGAGCGCCTTGCCCACCACGTCCTCGTTGTGCGCCTCGGTCCCGTCGGCGCACGTGCCAACGTAGCACTCCGCCGTGTCAAAGAAGGTATAGCCCATCTCGTGGGCCTGACGGACGACGCTCGCGGCCTCGTCGTCGGGCATCGGGTCTCCGCTCGCGTGCGTAATTCCCATGCAGCCCATGCCGAGCGGGCTGACTTCGATGCCGCTCTTTCCCAAAACGCGCTTGTCCATTCCTGTTCTCCCTGTCTATGATATCCGTCATTTGTTTGCGACGCCCACGTCCGCCCGTTCATCGAGCTCCGTTAGGCACATCCTCTGTCGGTGGCTTGTGCTCTCTCATCGCCAAGCGTACGACCGCGGAGCGCTCGGCGGAATCCCCCTTTGGTGCGGTGCCCTGAACCCGCGGGTTATAACCCCGTGCGCACCCCAGCGTTATAGAACCCTCACCAACGGAAACTTCCGCCGGCGCGGCGCCCCTCGTATGGTAGATACGTCAAGTTGCGAGAAGGGAAGGCACCATGGACTACATCACCTTGAACAACGGCGTCAGGATGCCGCAGCTCGGCTTCGGCGTGTACCAGATCCCGGACGCCGCGGAATGCCAGCGCGCCGTGGAGGACGCGCTCTCGGTCGGCTACCGGCTGCTCGACACGGCCGCGAGCTACGGCAACGAAGAGGCGGTCGGGGCCGCCATTCGTGCGAGCGGCCTACCGCGCGACGAGGTGTTCGTGACGACCAAGCTGTGGATGTCGGATGTGAGCTACGAGGGGGCCAAGCGCGGCTTCGACGCGTCGCTCAAGCGGCTGGGGCTCGACTACGTCGACCTCTACCTCATCCACCAGCCGTTCGGCGACGTCTTCGGCGCGTGGCGCGCCATGGAGGAGCTCTACGAGCAGGGCGTTATCCGCGCCATAGGCACAGCTAACTTCTACCCCGATCATCTCGCAAACCTCATCTCGTTCAACCGCATCGCCCCCGCCGTGAACCAAGTCGAGTGCAACGTGTTCTTCCAGCAGCGCGAGGCGCAGGAGTACATGGTCGGCAAGGAGGTAGCCATGGAGGGCTGGGCGCCCTTTGCGGAGGGCAGAAACGACCTCTTCCGCAACGAGGTCCTCGCTCGCATCGGCGAGGCGCACGGCAAGACGGTCGCCCAGGTCGTGCTGCGCTGGCTGCTGCAGCGCGGTGTGGTCTGCATCCCTAAGAGCACGCACCGCGATCGCATGGAGCAGAACTTCGACGTCTTCGACTTCGCGCTGGTCGACGACGAGATGGTCGCCATCGCCGCGCTCGACACCGGGCGCAGCGCGTTCTTCGACCACCACGACCCCGCCACCATCGAATGGATGTCCGGGCTCGTGCGCAACGTGTAGACGAGCGGTCAGACCGCACTGATAACTTACTAGGAGGAATTGCCATGAACTCATTCACGTACGACTACCCGGTCAGGAACTACTTCGGCGAGGGGGCCATGGACCAGGCACTCGACGCCGAGATGGGTGCCATGGGCAAGACAGTGATGCTCGCCTACGGCGGAGGTTCGGTCAAGCGAACCGGCGTCTACGGCCACGTGGTCGATAAGCTCACGAGCGCGGGCAAGCGCGTGGTGGACTTCGGCGGCATCATGCCCAATCCGACCTACGAGAAGTGCCAGGAAGGCGCCGCGCTCGCACGCGAGGAGCAGGTCGACTTCATTCTCGCCGTCGGCGGCGGGTCGGTCTTCGACTGCTGCAAGGTGGTCTCCGCGCAGGCGATGCTTGACGAGGACATCGAGACGTTCGAGCGCGTCGACGGCAAGATGCCGAGCTCGTTCATCCCCATGGGATGCATCGTTACGCTCTCCGGCACGGGCGCTGAGCAGAACAACGGCGCCGTTATCACCAACGAGGAGACGCACGTGAAGGGCGCCTATCTGGGGGCGATGCCCATGTGGGCGGCGCTCGACCCGGCGCTCACGCTCACCGTACCGCACGCGCAGTTCATGAGCGGCGCGTTCGACACGCTCTCGCACTGCATGGAGAGCTATTTCGGAAGCCCGCGCGGACGCAACGTCACCGACGACATCAACCTCGCCATCCAGCGCAACGTCATCCGCAACATGCGCGTCATCGCGGACGACGACCAGAACCTCGATGCCAGAAGCGAGCTCGTATACGACTCCGCCATGGCCGAGAACGGCGTGCTCAAGATCGGCAAGTCAACGGACTTCCAGGCGCACATGATCCAGCACCAGTACGGCGCGTACACCCACACCAACCACGGAATGGGCCTCGCGGTCATCCATCCTGCGCTCTACCGCCACCTGGCCCCCGAGGCACCCGCGCAGTTCGCCCGCTGGGCGCGCGAGGTGTGGGGCGTCGACGCCAAGGGCAAAGACGACCTTACGGTGGCGCTCGAGGGCATCGACCGCCTGCAGACGTTCATCGGCGAGATGGGGCTTCCCACGAGCTTCGCCGAGATGGGCTCCGACGCGTCCGACGAGACACTGCACAAGGTTGCAGACACCTGCGTGCTCACCGGAGGCTGCGCCAAGAAACTGGAGCGCAGCGAGGTGTTCCAGATTCTGACCGAGTGCCTCTAGATCGGCGGGGGTCCCGATCAGCCCGCGCCGAAGGAAACAGGAAGTCTCCTCGTTTTTCCCGAGGAGCCTTCTGAGTTTTTGCCCGATTGTGAAACCATGTGGCTTGCAGGTGCGGCGGTTCCGAAACGTCCCCATCGGTCGCCATCGGACCGTACGAAACCGTATGAAATACAAGAACAAGTGTTCTATTACTATTCCCACTCAATGACTAGAGCCCTGGCGTAATTGGCTGGATCACCGTTCCGGGAACCGGTATCGACCTACCTGCCCGCCAAGCTCCTTCTTCAGCTCCAGCCTAGTATCTGACTCGCGCCGTTATAAGCGAAAACCGGAGAGATGCGTCTTAGCCAAGAAAAGAAGGTTAGCCATATCTTACTTCATGATTCGTGTGTTATAGTTAGATTGCTCTAACTGTTTGGGGGCGATAGACATGCACGAACGCAAGGGCTTCTGGGACAAGAATGCCGGTCGGTACGAGCGTTTCATGCGAAAGGACCGGGCGACGTATGAGAAGATGTATGAGCTGATCGGGCCGGTTGTGAAAGCAAAAACCGTACTGGAGGTTGCCACCGGCACGGGGCTTATCGCAAAGAACATTGTGAATGCGGCGGCGCACATCGAGGCTACGGACGCTTCTGCACAGATGATCCTAGAAGCAAAGCGGGACAATCAATCCGCAAAGCTGCACTTTTCCGTACAAGATATGTTCCGCCTGCCCTATGCACAGAAGTCCTTCGAAGTGGTGATCGCGTCCAACGCGCTTCACATAGTGCCGCATCCGGAAAAGGCCCTGCAAGAAATCAGGCGGGTGCTGAAGGACGACGGCGTGCTCATCGCGCCAACCTTCACCCACGCGGGAAACTCGGTTTCCGGCAAGGCAAAAGCCTTTTTCATGAGTATGGCGGGATTCCCCCTCCACAGCAGGTGGACAAGCGAGGAATACCTACGTTTCCTGCGTCAAAACGGCTGGGTGGTGCAGAAAAGCGCGGTGCTGAAGGCCTCGTTCCCGCTGACCTATGCGGAATGCACGAAATCGGAGGGGTCAGATGTCGTTCTTTGAAAACACCCGCAAGCCCGTAGGACTCGGCGGAAAACTTATGGTTGCCATGATGAATCTGGGGCACAGCCCTGTGGCCCAGTGGGGACTTCGATCTCTACGACTTGCGCCAAATGCTAAGGTGCTGGATTGCGGCTGCGGCGGCGGGGCGAACATAAAACGGCTGCTGAAAAAATGCCCGCATGGCGTCGTCAAGGGTATCGACTATTCGCCCGTCAGCGTGGAGAAGACTAGAAAGCTCAACCGAATTGCAATTCAGGAGGGGCGTTGCGCCGTTCTGCAAGGCAGTGTGGCGGATATGGTGTTTGAGGATAGCTACTTCGATGCCGCCACGGCCTTTGAGACCGTCTATTTTTGGCCCGATTTGCCCCGATGCTTCCGTGAGGTCTGGCGGACGCTGAAGCCAGGCGGGGCAATTCTTATCTGCAACGAGAGCAATGGCGATACGGACAAGGACGAGAGGTGGACGCAGATCATCGGCGGCATGACCATCTACAAGGACATTGAATTAAAGGCATGTCTGGAGC
This sequence comes from uncultured bacterium, assembly GCA_905215815.1. Classification (GTDB taxonomy): domain Bacteria; phylum Actinomycetota; class Coriobacteriia; order Coriobacteriales; family Coriobacteriaceae; genus Collinsella. The sequence goes on from CAJMRN010000041.1 coordinate 8,388, forward strand.
AGGCGGGTTTTCACGAGGTGCAGATACACAAAAAGAAAAAGTGGCTCTGCGTCACGGCGCGGAAGTAAGGGCATCAAGCACGGGTATTTTTGCATCCATCCTACACATGGCGATAGACATGACGGTCATAGCGGCTGTGCTGGCGGCAATTATGACAGTTTTTATTCACTGAGGAAGGAACCTATGAAATGTAAAATTGAGAAAAACACCGTGCAGGAGACGCTGATCCTCCCGCTGTATTCCCGAAAGCTGTGCACGGAGCTGTACCCGAACCTTTACAGGGATGAAACAGCGGTTCGTCTGCTCGACCAGATCGACTACGACTTTTCAGAGGCAGAGAAAAACTCCCGCAGCCTGATGCAGCGCTTTGGTGCGCTGGAGGTGGCCATGCGGCAGAGTGATCTTGCTTTCGAGGTGCAGGATTACCTGAAAGGCCACCCCAATGCGGCGGTGGTCAATCTGGGCTGCGGACTGGACAACACCGGCAGAACCTGCGACAACGGTAGATGCAAGATCTACAATCTGGACTTCCCGGATGTGATTGCCTTGCGGCAGCAGCTACTGCCCGCCGGGGATCGAGAACAAAATATCCCCTGCGACCTGAAAGACACCGCATGGTTTGGCAAAATCGATGCCTCCGGCGGGGCGGTGTTCTTTGCCTCCGGGGTGTTCTATTACTTTCTGACCCAGCAGGTCCGGGAACTGGTGCGGGGGATGGCGGACGCTTTCCCCGGCGGTGTGCTGGTCTTTGATGCTGCCAATCGGACGGCAGTAAAGATGATCGCAAAAACATGGCTTAAGACTGCAAAAATCAAAGATGTGGGGGCATATTTTGCGGTTTCGGATGCCGCCAAGGAAATCGGCACGTGGGACAGCCGTCTGCAGGTCACAAGTCGCGACTATATGCTGGGTTACAACGATTTGAGAGACCCTTCTGTCAGCGGCTTTTTCCGGTTTCTCGCAAGGGTCGGTGACAACGGGATGAAAATGCAAATCGTGAAAATAAGATTTTGAGAGGAAAAAATGAAGCGCATTCACTTTGACGTTGAAGAAGACGGCTTTTACGGCGCATATTGGGCGTGCAAGGACACACATACAGCAGCGGGCACGGATTCGATTGAAACCGTGCCCGCTATCTTATGCTATATTATTTTTTCGAACGTCTGTTCTACTCCCACTCGATAACGGGTGCCGCAGGTAAATGAGGCGCTCGTTTTACCTCAGTCCGTTCTATCAGGCATTCTCCCATCGCCGTTTGATACTCATTTGGTCCTCACGCCGGCTAATCTGACCACAATTAGGGCAGGGCATACCCCTTCTTAAATCGCTCGTCAAAGGGACAGAAATCGCTATAGACATAGCCGTCAATAAGCGATGAACCGTTCGGTTGGCGTATCTCATGCTGCCGGAACTTCTCGACATAGCCATCGGACTTATCGTGCTCGAAATAGTCGAACTGATCAAGCCACTCGTCGTATTCATCGGCCTGCTTCACGCGCGTTTCGTACCTCTTCGCCCATTCAAAAAGAAAAGAGTCGGGAACAGGCGCTCTCGCTAGAAGCGCCGGCCCCTCTTCCAGTTGAAGCGGAATCAATCCATATGAAGCCGAGAGCTGAAATAGCGCATGAGCAGCTTGAACAGGACTACCGAAATCGGTAAATACAAGCGCTCCCCTCTTCACCTCAAGAGCGCTGGACAGTTTTTGAAGCGCCGCATATTTCGGCACCCTAGCCCCCTGTTCATACGAACGTAGCGTTGCGAGGGAGAGATCAGCCTCTCGGGCCAAATCCAGCTGGGTCTTTGCAGGGGTACACCGCGCCCTTAGCTCGGGCAGCTTCTTGGACTGCATCCTATTTTGCCAAGGCGTAATCGGCACCCAAGAATCTCGTGGATCATATTCGTATCGGAGGGGGAACTGGGACGGATCAAAGTCGGCTGAGAAGTTGTCCTTCCATCTTTCATAGTCGTCTCGATCGGAGTCGCTCTCAATTTGAGCATACTGAGCTGCCCACTTCTTTAGAAAAGACTCCATGAAAGGCGAAGTCGGCTTGAGCGCTGAATAGCGCTCGTTTGCAACAGGCTCGAACCCATATGTCGCGGCAAATTGGAAAAAAGCCTGAGCAATCAGGTCAGTATCGTTGAAATCATAAAAATGGAGCGCCTCAGCCCGTATGCCATAGGCGTTCGCAAGCCCCTCCAAATGCTCTTCCTTCGGGGCAGACTTCATGAGCTCGTAGTTCCTCAAGGCCGACTCCGAAATGCCTGCCGCCTGAGCGGCGACCTTTCGTGTCCATTTTCGCGCCGAACGGAGGCGGAGCAGTTTCTCGGACAGCCGTAGCCTTCCCCAGCGCTTGCTCGTTTGTTCCCACTCCCTATCGGCCACAAATGACGTCAGGGTCTCTTTGGCAGCACCGATGCGATCGACGGCAGTCATCCAGATACACCTCCGAAGAAATACTGTTCTCAAGTCTACATGCGAAATCTCATGCATACAAAAAATGTAGGAGATGTGACTTAATCTGCAAAATTACACTTTCCGTAGTAGGTCATACGTTTTTTGGACATAATCAAGACGAGGGGCAATCGGTGCCCCGCTCTGGAAAGGAGACTACATATGACACGTCAGCTTATCGGCGCGGAGGAGGTTGCCGAGATCACGGGCATGAGCAAGTCTTATGCGTTCAAGCTGATTAAGACCTTGAATGCAGAACTTGCAGCTCAGGGAATCATGACCATCCCCGGGAAGGTTCAGCGCTCGTACTTCGAGGCACGGCTTCTCTCCGCCCCTTCCAAGCAGAGGGCGGCGATGGCCCATGTCAGTTAACCGAGACAAGAAGCGCGGGACCTGGACGGTCGAGGCTTGGTACCGCAACTCTTTAGGCGAGCGCCACAAAAAGACGAAGCGCGGATTCGCTTCCAAGAAGGAGGCCGTCGCTTGGGAGCGCAACTTCCTCGCGTCCTGCAACGAGCGCGTCGAGATCACCGTCGAGGCCTTCGTCAAGACCATGTACACCCGCGACGTCTACCCTCGGCTGCGCGTTGGAACCAAGCTCACCAAGGATGCCATCATCGACAAGTACATCCTCCCGGTCTTCGGTAAGATGCGCCTTTGCGACGTCAAGGCCGCAGACGTTGTGCGTTGGGAGAATTGGCTCCTTGAGCAGGGCCTGTCGCAGAGCTATCTCCACACCATCTGCAACCAGTTCTCAGCCATTTTCAACCACGCCGTCCGCTTCTACCGCTTGCCCCAGAACCCCATGCTGGCGGCGGGAAAGGTCGGCTCCAAGCGTCCCGAGAAGGAGATGCTCTACTGGACCCCTACCGAGTTCAAGCTCTTCTCCCAGGCCATCGAGGATAAGCCCCTCATCTACCTCGCTTTCCTGACGCTCTATCTGTCGGGTTGCCGCGAGGGCGAGCTCCTTGCCCTTCGTCCGGAGGACATCGACTTCGGGCTCAACGTCATCCGCATCCGCCGCTCCTATGCCCGCGTCAAGGGCGAGGACGTTATCGGCCCACCCAAGACGCGAGCCTCGAAGCGCGACATTGTCATGCCGAGCCTCCTTCGCGAGGAACTGCGCGACTATCTGGCAGCACATCCCGAAATCGTTCCTACCGACCGACTCTTCCCCATCACAAAACATGCGTTGTCGCATGAGATGAAGAGGGGTTGCGAGCTCTCGGGCGTGAAGCGCATCCGTATCCACGACATCCGCCACTCCCACGTGAGCGCCCTCGTCAACAGCGGCTACTCGCCCACGGCGATCGCCGATCGCATGGGCCACGAGACCGCCGAGGTCACGGAGATGTACTCGCATCTCTTCCCCTCGACGCAGCACGATCTAGTGGAGGCCCTTGATGGGATGATGTCGGATGTCTAAGCCGATTATGGACGCCAAGGGGCGCCGCCGCTGCAAGACCATCGCCTTCCGCATGTCGCCCGCAGAGGCGGACCAGCTCGACCTCCGCGTCGCCCTGAGTAGCCTGTCAAAGCAGGAGTACATCACGAAATGCTTGCTTGAGGGCACTTTCACCGTGGTCGCGACCACCCGCATGCGCAAGGCGGTCAAGGAGCGCGTGGGGCCCGTCGTAACGGAACTCCGGCGTATCCGGCGCGCGGCAGACATGGACGACGAGCTCGTCGAGTCGCTTGAGACGCTTGCCGCCTTCGCCGAATCGTTCGCGCCCGAGCGCTCCCCCGTGGAACTCGAAGACGCACTTATCGCAAACCTCGGGATAGACGACGGCCTCCCCGACCAAAGCTCGGCCGTCGCCCAAAATCATGAGTCCACACATAAGGAGGACCCCATCGATGAATCTTAGCATGATGAATTCCGCCCGGCGCCGCACCATCCTGCGCGACCACGGCCTCGACCATCCCCTGACAGAGGAAGAGCTGGTCGAGCGTCTGGTCGACACGGAGCTTCGCCTTAGCCGGCTCGAAGTGCTCGTCTTCGGCAGTGCCTGCCCCATCAACGGCCCACGACGCCCCCAGTCTCGCGAGGAGGTGGCCTGATGGGTGCGCAGAAGCACGACGACGCCCTTGGGCCGCAGCCTCCAGAGCGCCGCTCCCCGCCGACGGTCAACGAGATCGTCGAGGAGCTCAAGTCCCTCCCCTTGAACGTCGGCTACAACCGGCTCGCAAACGAGCTTTTCAAGACCGGCCCTCTGCCCTGGGACGCGGATGCGAGGGAACGCCGGTGGCGCGACAGCGACGACGCGCGGCTCTTCGCCCTCCTCCAGCAGACCATCTCCCTCCAGAAGGAGAAGTTCATGTTGCTCGCATTGACCATCGTCGCCGAGGACAATGCCTACGATCCGCTCGTCGCCATGCTCGACGCCCTCACCTGGGACGGCATCCCGCGCGTAGGGACGCTCCTCAATGTCTACCTTGGTGCGGAGAGGAGCGTATACGTCTCGGAGGTCGAGCGCATCTTGTTCTGCGAGGGCATCGCCCGCGCCTACAGCCCGGGCTGCAAGGCCGATTACATGCCCATCCTGTGCGGCGCCGGGGGTATCGGCAAGTCGTCCTTCGCCCGAGGCCTCGCCATCCGCGACGAGTACTTCACGGACTCCGTGATCAACCTCGGCGACGTCAAGCTCACGGGCGAGCAGAACCGGGGCAAATGGATCGTCGAGGTCCCCGAGCTCAACGGGATGTCCGAGCGCTCTATCGAGAGCGTGAAGGCTGGGGTCACCCGTCAGGTCGATGAGTTCCGAGGGGCCTATTGCCGCAGGACGGAGGCGTTTCCCCGGCGCGTGGTCTTCGTCGGTACCACGAACGAGGCAGACTTTATACGCGAGCGCTCAAGCGGCGCAAGGCGCTTCCTCCCGTTGCTCTGCGGCATCGAGCGCACTGAGAAGTCCGTCTTCGATGAGGACTTCCCGGCCGCAATCCGCCAGGCATGGGCAGAGGCCCGCACGTGGATGAGGACGGGCGATGTCCGCTTTTCGACCGTCCTAACACCTGAGATGGAGACCGAGGCGGCCGCACAGCGCGGACGCTTCGTCGAGGAGGACCCCTGCGTGCAGAAGGTCCTCGCGTATCTCCCCGGCAACACCGACCGTCCCATGTGCACGTTCGAGATTCTCGACAAGGCCCTCCACCTCGAGAAGACCAAGGCCAACTGCAAAATGGTCAGCCGCATCCTGTCGTCGCAGTGCCCGGGATGGGCCCCGGGCAACAAGCGCCTCTGTCCCCCGTACGGAAAGCAGCGCTGTTGGGTGTACCGGGAGACGGATTAGGGCCGATAGAGGTGCCGCAACATGCCGTTGCGGCACCTCGGTCGCCCCCCTCACCTGCAAAGTCTCTCGATGGTGCCAAAGGTGCCATAGGCCCAGAAACTCTTTCCTGTTCTTTGGCACCTTCGGCACCGCAACGTTTCGCCGCAGCTAGAAGCATCATCAGCAAAGACCCTCAAATGAACCACCGGTACCCATACGGCACCGGCAGAGAGGAAAACCATGATGGAACTTGTCAAGAAAACCAAATCGCATCTCGACGACCTCCTCGGGACCGTCCCCAAGCACAAGGACGACGCCGTCGGCTCCGTGCTCTCCCATCTGCTGGAGTCCGACCCCGACCTGGGCTTCGCACGCGCGGCGCGGCCCGTCGAGCATCCGGGCTTCACGCGCATCGTCCGTGCAGGAATCGCCTACTACGCGAAGCCTGATTTCAAGATTCTGAACCCGTTCAAGGAAGGCGGGAACGGCGTCTACTTCGTCAAAGGCAGCAACGACGACCCGACCGGCATCTTCTTCACCGATGCCTACCGCGTCAACGATGCAGAATACGGCGACGCCATCGAGGCCTACCTCTTCGCCTACGGCATCCCCCGCGATGACCTCGCCATGATGCCCGTCACCTTCTGGCCTAAGACCTACGAGCGCACGCCCGAGAACATCGCCGCCCTCCGCGCTGTCGGCGCGCCCCTCCCGAACGAGGGACTCTAAGATGGCCATCGGAAAAGACGGGTCGAAGGTCATGAGCCTCCGACTCCCTAACAAGGCGTATCGCCGCCTCCACGCCTACGGGGTTTCAAAGGATCTTAGCGACAGTGCAGCCGCCCGCGAGCTCATCGCCGCTGGGCTCGCCTCCGACGGCCTGGCGCTCTACTCCACCGAGCTCGGAACCTATCTGCGCGGCGTCATGCAGCCACTGCTGGAGCAACTCGACCGCACGCTCGGCGAGCGCAACGCCGAGCAGGAGGACCGCATCGCGCGCGTTGTGCACCGCGCCACGCGTGCCTCGATCGTCGCAGCAATCGCCGCCGTCGAGATCGAGAAGGGCACGTTCAATGGCCTGGACGGCGTGAGCGCCTCGGACATCTACGCCGCCTACGACAAGCAGGCCGGCCTCATGCAGCGCGGCATGACGCTCTCGGAGGCGAGGGAGCGCCTTTCAGATGGCAAGTCGTAGCAGCCTCGTTGTGAACGCCCGTGTGCACCTCTCCGGGTCGCGCGGGCGTTCCGCCGTCATCACCAACAACGTCGAGTACGTCGCCACGCGCGAGGGGGCCGACAAATCCGCCACCGTCGACGATCTCAGGCGCTCCGAGCTCGCCGAGAGGATGGGGATCGTCGGCTACTGCGCCGAGAGGCCCGGGTCGACCGCGCTCTTCGACCAGAACGGGGCCGTCCAGCTCCGCACGGCCCGCAGGGAGCTCGAAAAGGCCGACGGTGCGATTGCCACCGTTGTGCTCAGCGTCCGCAGGGACGAGGCGTGCGAGCTCGATCTCGCATGCAAGGAGGACTGGCAGCGCTTCTGCCGCCGAAACCTCACGCCGGCGCTTGCCGAGGCAATGGGCATCCCCGAGTCCAGCGTCCGTTGGGTAGCCGCCGAGCACGAGAACCACCCGAATTCCAAGCACGTGCACGTTATTGCCTGGTCGTCCGACGGCTCGTTCGATTCGCTCATGGCCCGCAACAGGCTCGACCGGGCAAGGAACGCGCTCACCGACGCGGCCCTGGTCCCGGCGCTCGCGGCCGAGCACGAGGCCCGCGACCTCGCGAGGTCGCGGGCGGTCGACGCCGTCCGCCATATCCCCGCCGATGAGATTGGCGTCACGCTGCCTGCGGACGGCCGCATCTCCTACGCGCACCTCCGCCGCTGGCACCCAGATGTCGCCAAGGCCGTCGATGCCGCAATCGAGGAAGCAGGGTCGAGGCACCCTGAAATCAAGGAGGCGAGCGCGGCTTACCGCGAGTCCGTGGAGCGCTGCGCCGGCCTCAAGGGGCTCGAAGGTGTTGCGCAGGACCGCTACTTGAACGACGCCATGCACGAGCTACGCGCGCGCCAGGGCAACGCCCTGCTGAGGGTCATCGCACCCGACCGGGCAACGGACCCCGAAAGGGAACCGATAAGGTCCGCAAGGCCGGACGACGGGCCCGCAACGGAGCGCAAGCGCATGAGGCCGCTCGTCGGCGAGGTCCGCGCCTGCGTCACCGGAAAAGACCTGGAGGGCGCGCGAGAAGCCGTCCGCGAGCGCGGGCCCATCCCGGAGAGATGCCTCCGGTCGTGCCCGTCCTACGCGCTTTCCATGGCAAAAGCCCCCGTTGCTGTGGGCAGGGCCCTTGCCAAAGCGCTCGCGTCCGCAACAGAGGGTCCCAAAGGCAAGAAGGACCTGTCAGACGAAGTCGGCCAGAAGGCCGAGCGCGCGCTCGCGAGGGCGCTCGCAGCCGCCGTATCGGCCGCGATCAGGGGCGATGCGGCGGGCATCGTGCTCGACTCAGCGAAAACAATAGTGAAGGGAATGATTCTATGAGCAAGCAGAAGAGCTTCAACGTCGACGAGGGCGCGCACCTCAAGCGCTGTGTCGCCGCCGGCGCGGCCGCTGGGGCCGCGATCGCGCTCGTCCTGCTGCCGGCGGCATGGCGCTGGCTGGAAGCATGGGTCGTCGGCATCGCCGCGACGCTCACGAGCTTCGGGATGGCCGCAGTGCCCGAACTCCCCGGCACCATGTTCCAAAACCCGCTCGAAGTCCTGCCGGAGCTGATCCGGGACGATGTCTTCCTCGTGGGGTGCGCGGCAACCCTCACTGTCTCAATAGCCGTCGGCATCTGGAGCCATCTCGACTGGTCGCGTTGGTTCCACGACGGGACCTGGGTCGGTGGGCGTCGTGCGCCGGGCGCGCCCATCCACGGCGACGCGAGGCTCGTCTCGGCGCACAGCGAGCTTAAGCGCAGGAGCGAGTCATGGCAGGAGGGCGGCAAGCCCTCGGGCGGCACGTTGGTCGTGGGCGAGATCGGGAGGAGCGTCAGGCTCATCGACTCGGTCCATGCCTGCGTCCTCGCCGAGAGCGGCGAGGG
>CAJMRN010000042.1 GCA_905215815.1 uncultured bacterium
GCATCGACCTGCGCCGATGCCCCTAAAGTAGACACACATTTTGTCCTATAAGCCGGATGTGGGGTCCCGGCATGTATATGAAAATGGCTCTGGTCCCAAAAGGAATCAGAGCCATTCATCTATCTTATGGAGCGGGCGACGGGAATCGAACCCGCGTCATCAGCTTGGAAGGCTGGGGTTCTACCATTGAACTACGCCCGCAAGATATGGTCGGGACGACAGGATTTGAACCTGCGACATCCTGCTCCCAAAGCAGGCGCGCTACCAAACTGCGCCACGTCCCGAAGGTGTTGAGCAGCTAAGGTCTAAACCTTGCGTGTCCCAAAGCGAAGGAAATTATAGGGGAGACTCCCCGCCTGTGCAAGCATTGATGCCTTAGCTCCTCGAATGTGCGACAAAACGACTATGGAGCAGACCGATCACAAAGGCAACCACGGCAACCGGCGCCCACGCGGCTCCAATGTCCGCAAGCGGCAGTGCATCGAACGGCAGCCACGCGCCCGCAAAGAACGCATCGCGGACCGAGGTGATCACACTCTGCACAGCAACCACGCCGCCGACCCACACCCACACCTGTGGATGAGCGTCGCAAAAGCCGTGCACCAGGCCCATAAGCACCAGCACAATGGCGACGGGATACAAAGCGTTGAGCATGGGTACCGAGAACATAAGGATCACATCGAGGCCCACGTTGGAGAGCACGCACGAAAACGCCGCGAATACAAAGGCGAGGATCGCGAAGGGGCGGCGCATGGCCTCCTCGGAAGCCTCCGCTCCCCCTTCAACCACATACGTCTCGCAGAAGTAGCGCGAGCAGCAGCTGATGAGGCCGATGCACACGTTCATGCAGGCGAGGAAGAAGATGGCGAAGACCACGATCGTGCCGGCAAGGCCAAAGTGCATGGAGGCAGAGCGGGCAAGGATTGCAGCGCCGTTGGTGGCGTCGGGCATCACGGTGCCGAGCTGCATACCGGCAAGTGCCAAGCCGCAATAGATAATGGCCATGAGCACGCCGGCGATCACACCGGAGCGCGAAATCTCGAAGGCCACGCGCTTGTCATCGGTAACGCCCAGCTCGTGGATGGTCTCGGCGATGATAATGCCAAAGGCGAGCGACGCGAGCAGGTCCATGGTCTGGTAGCCGGTCAAAAAGCCCTGCACGGCAGCACCGGCATCATAGGGAGCTTGCGGGACAGCAGCCGGTCCTAGCGGCGAGATCACGGCGGCGCCGACAACGAGCACGATAAGCGCAATGAGCGCAGGGCCCGTAATGCGGCCGAGCACGCGCGTGATGACACCCGGGCGCAGCGTGAGCACAAACGCGACGACGAAGAACCCGATGGCAAACACCAGACGTGCCGTGCCAAGCGAAACGCCCTCGGGTAGCAGCGGCACCAGCATTTCGAACGCCGTAGAGCTTGTGCGCGGAATGGCCAGGCACGGACCGATGGCCAGATAGACCGCCGCAACGAAGAATTCGCCAAACTTAGGATGCACGCGGCCGGCAAGCTCGCGCGCCGTTCCGGCAAGTGCCACGGCGATAAAACCCATGACGGGCAGGCCGATGGCGGCAATCAGAAAGCCGAGCATGGCGACCGGCGTGGCAGAACCAGCCTGCAGCGCCAGCAGCGGCGGAATAATGAGGTTGCCGGCGCCAAAGAGCATCGAGAACAGCGCAATGCCGACGGTAACAACATGGTCGGAGCGCAAACCGCGCGGAGCGGATGAGGCCATATGCACACCTTTCGGGTCGAAACAAAAACGGGACGGGCAAAAACACCCATCCCGCAAGTATAAACGGTCTAGCAGCTTTAGCAGGCTAAATCGCACAGAGCATCGATAGCCGTGTCGACTTCTTCGGTCGTGTTGAAATACCCAAACGAGAAACGGACGACGCCCTGGCGCTCGGTCCCCAGCGCACGGTGCATGAGCGGGGCGCAATGGGCGCCGGGGCGCGTCGCAATCCCCCACCCTTGCATGAGCGCGTCCGAGATCTCGGCAGAGTCGATATCGCCCACGTTGAGCGACACGATCGCCGAGCGCGCGGGTTGGTCAAACGCACCGTAGAGCTTAATCCCCGGAATCTCGCGCACACCGGTAAGGAAGCGATCAGCGAGCGCACGCTCGTGGGAAGCAATCGCCTCGACCCCACCCTGGGCCTCGATAAAGTCGAGACCAGCGGAAAGGCCCGCGATGCCATGGCCGTTGAGCGTACCGGCCTCAAGGCGCGTGGGCCACTCAAGCGGCTGCAGCGGGTCGAAGCTGTGCACGCCCGTGCCGCCCATGGCCCACGGAGACACGTCAATGCCCTCTGCCACGGCCAGACCGCCGGTGCCTTGGGGTCCCATGAGCCCCTTGTGGCCGGTAAAGCACACGACGTCGAGCCCCATGGCCTGCATATCGATATGCGCCGTGCCGGCAGACTGCGAGGCATCGACGATCACGAGTGCACCGGCCGCATGAGCCACAGCCGCCACACGTGCAACATCAACGGAGTTGCCGGTCACATTGGAGGCGTGCGTCACCACCACGGCACGCGTGCCAGGCGTCACCAGCCGCTCGAGCTCGTCGTAGTCGAGCGCGCCGTTCGCGTCGCAGCCCGCATGCTCAACGGTCACGCCCCGCTCTGCCGCCAGGCGGTTGAGCGGACGCAGCACGGAGTTGTGCTCGAGCACCGTTATGACCACGCGGTCGCCGGGACGCACCACGCCGTTAATCGCCGTGTTGAGCGCCGCCGTAGAATTGGGCGTAAAACAAACATGGTCCGCCCTCGGGCAGCCCAGCAAGCGCGCAAGCTTGGCACGGCAAGCATGAATCGTACGAGCGGCATCGAGGGCACCCGACGTGGCCCCGCGCCCGGCATTGCCGAGCGAACACATCGCCTGCGTCACGGCATCGATCACCGTCTGCGGCTTATGCATGGTCGTCGCCGCGTTATCCAGGTAGATCATCGCACGACCTCCCACATGTCGATTACCGTAAAGCCCTCGGTGGGGACGCCCGCCGCGGCAAGCTCGCCGCGCAGCAGGTCCTCATCCGAAGGCAGCGCCTTCCACGCCAAGCCGCAGCCGGCAGCGACCTCCCCGGGCACGGGAATCGTACGCCCGGGAAGGCCGCGCTCGACGCATAGGGTCTCGCACCCCATGGCGGCCGCCGTGGTAGGAAACGTGATGACAAGCGCCGGGCGCTTTTCTCTCATGGCAATCCCGCCCAAACGCTACGGGCGCACGACGCGCACGGCCTGCTCCATCTTCTCCACGATCACGTACATGTTGGTGACCTCGCCCACCGCAAGCTGGTCTTTAATGCCATAGTGATCGAGGCAGGTACCGCAGGTGAGAATCTCGACGCCCTGCTCGGCCAGTCCCTTCAGGTCGTCGAGCACCGGCGAGCCCTCGACGGTGAGCTTGGCGCCGCCGTTGTAGAACAACATGGTCGCGGGCAGCTCCTCCTGTTGCGTCACGGCAAAGATAAACGCCTTCATGAGCTTGTGGCCCAGCTCGTCGTCGCCGCGGCCCATACAGTCGGTGTAGACGGAAATGACGAGCTTGCCCTTGCCGGCGCTGGCATCACAAAAGGCAGCGTCATCCTGCTCGGGATCAGCCACGGCAACGGCGCCAGAGGTCGCCACGGTCACGTGCCACTCGGCGTCAGAAACCTTCTCGACCGAGGCCGTGCAGCCCTTCTCCTGCGCCATCTTGGAGATGTTCTTGACGGCGGTCTCGTTGTCGACCGAGGTCACGACGGCGCCCTCTCCATCGAGCTGCTTCAGGGCTTTGAGCGTCTTAACGACGGGCAGCGGGCAGGCATCGCCCATGGCATTGACTTCAATCTTGGTAGACATAGCTTTTCCTTTCGAAAGAACCGTTCTAGAGAACGGTAAACAGTTACATAAACGTGCGGGCTAGCGAACAACGTGGACGGCAGGACCGCCTGGCACCGGCTCGCACACGCGACCGACGACGGCGGCAATACGTCCTTCGGCATGCAGACGGCGCGCAAGCTCATCCACATCGGCAGCAGGCGCCGCGATGAGCAAGCCGCCCGAGGTCTGCGGATCGTACAGCGCATCCAACATACCCGGCTCCAGGTCCTCGTCGGCAGCCACACGCGGGCCAAAGAAGTCCTGGTTGCGGTAGGAGCCCGCGGGGATAATGCCCAGACGCGCCATGTCGAGCACCTGGTCAAAGAGCGGTACCGCTCCCGACGCAAGCTCAACCTGCACGCCCGAGCCCTCGGCCATCTCGCACGCGTGCCCGATCAGGCCAAAGCCCGTGACATCGGTGCAGCCGTGAAGCTCAAGTCCCTCGGCCAGACGAATCGGCGCCTCGTTAAGGGTGCACATCGAGTCAAACATGGCTGCGGCCTCGTCCTGCTCGATGAGCTCGCCCTTGATGGCTGTGGTGATGATGCCCGAGCCAACCGCCTTGGTCAGCAGCAGGACATCGCCCACGCATGCACCGCTGTTGGCGAGCATGCGGCCGAGCGCGACAAAGCCGCTCACGGACAGGCCGTACTTGGGCTCGTCGTCGTTGATGGTATGGCCGCCCGCGATGGAGCAACCCGCCTCGACGCACTTGTCGGCGCCGCCCGCCAGAATCTGGCCGGCGACCTCGATGCCCAGGCAGCTCGGAATGCACAGCAAGTTCATGGCATGGCTCGGCCGCCCGCCCATGGCGTAGATGTCCGACAGCGAGTTGGCCGCAGCGATCTGGCCAAACAGATACGGGTCGTCGACCATCGGCGGGAAGAAGTCGATGGACTGAACGAGGCCTAAGTTATCGCCAACACGGAAGACACTCGCATCGTCGGAGGTATCGAACCCCACGAGCAGATTGTCGTTGGGCACATTTGGCAAGTCGCCCAGGACCTGGGCGAGGGCTCCAGGAGCCAACTTAGCGGCTCAACCGCTCGCGGCAGTCATAGACGTGAGCTTAATCTGATCGTCAGCCATCGATACCTCCTCTCATCGGTCAATCATTTTCTCCCAGTATACGCATGAATGCGAGCCTGCGGCGGATGCATTAATTGAGCGCCTGTGCGCGAATCGCCGCACCGATCGCTCCGGCAAAGCGAGCCTGGGGCGAGGTGGTCACCGGCGACCTCAGTAGCTCGCCCAACCGCTCCACCACGAAGGCGTTCTCGCACAGGCCACCGGTCAGGTAGTACGGGGCGCCCGCGGCCTGCCCGGCCATGGTCGCCACGCGCGAGACCACGCTCTCGATCACGCCACGCGCAATGTTCTCGCGCGGCTCACCGCGACCGATCAGACTGATGACCTCGCTTTCGGCAAACACGGTGCACATGCTGCTGATCTTGGTGGGTTCGCCGGAACGCGCAAGGTCGGCCATCTGCTGCTGGGTAATGCCCAGGCGGTCGGCCATAATCTCCAGAAAGCGCCCCGTGCCGGCAGCGCACTTGTCGTTCATGGCAAACTTGGCCACGCGGCCACTTTTAAGCTGAATGACCTTGGTGTCCTGACCACCCACATCAATCACGGTGCCGTGGTCGCCAAACAGACGCACGGCACCGGTGCCGTGGCAGGTGATCTCGGTCACGACCTTGTGCGCATAGGGCACGGCGACACGGCCGTAGCCGGTCGCGATCACGCGCACGTCGTCGGCAGCCACGTCATAGCCAGCCGCTGTCAGTGCCTCGCGCAGACGCTCGGCAGCATCGACCGACGAGAACCCGGTTGGCTGCACGCACGTCCACGCCACCGAACCCTCACCGTCGACCACAGCAGCCTTAGCCGCCGTAGAGCCGATATCGATCCCGATCCCTATCATGGCTCTCTCCCAATCTAAACATCAAAGCTAGCGGCGCGTTCAGGCGCCTTAGATCTAGGTTTCTCAGGTGCCGGAGATTGCCCCGAAAGAGGAGCGCAGCGTACTTTGGTACGCAAGCGACGGTTTGAGGGGCAAGATCCGGTGCCTGAGGAAGCTAGAGGGTTTCGATGAAGGCGGCGATGCGCGTCTCGATCTGGCCCATGTCGCCGTTGCTGTAGTCGGTCTCGATCTTCATATACGGAATACCCGCACCCTCGACGGCCTCCTGCATGCGCGCACTCTCCACGTTAAAGGTGTGGCAGGCCTGGAGCACGCTCTCCACTACGCCATCGACGTGATACTTCTCGCACATGGCCAGCGTGTTCTCCATACGACCGTCGTTGGGCGTCATGACCGAGCAGTTAATGTCAAGGTAGCGGTCGGCGATGGCGCGCAGGATGTCGGGGGCCTCCGGGTCGATCATCATGGCCGCCGTGCGCTCACCCGAGCAGTCGTCCATGCACACGACCACACCGCCGTTGGACTCAATGGTGCGACCGATCTTGTTGATCACACCGCCCACCGGGCAACCGGTGATCAGGATGCGCTTGGCATCCGCCGCAACCTGGCGCTCGCCCGCGTCGTAGGCCTCGCGCAGCTTGGTAACCTTTTGCTCCAGCTGCTGCGTATAGGACTCGATATCAAAGCTGAACGTACCGGCAAACATAGTGCTCATCAGGTCGACACCGCTCATGGCCGCCGGCTGGTTGGCCTGCAGCGCAAACATCTCAAGCTGGGCGGCACGCAGGCGATTGCGACGACGGACGGCGGCGCGCAGGTCGTCATCAGTAATCGTAATGCCGTAGAAGTTCTCGAGCTCCTCCTTGAGCAGGCGGCACTCCTCGTACCAGCCCTCGCGCTCGTAGGCGCGATCGCGACCCTGCGGCAGGTGCAGAATGTGCGTGCGCTTGAGCTCGTTGAGCAGCTCGTACATCTTCTTCTTGCCGTCGCAGGTGGTCTCACCGATGATCATGTCGCTAAAGTACGTAAACGGGCACTTTTGCGAGTAGGCAAAGCCGTACGTCGACTTGATAAGCGGACAGAGATTTGCCGGCAGCACCTTCTCGGCCTCGGGAATCACCTCGTCGGACGTGCCGCACAGCGCCACACTTGCAGCGCCCGCGGCATCGATAATCTCGAGCGGCGTATAGCTGCACAAATAGCCGACCAGGCGATTGCCGGCCTGTTTGTAATCCTTGACGCGAATAAACGCCGCCTTGCGTTGCTCGTTGAACTCCTCAAACGTGCGCGGCAACGGCTGTTCAATATTTTCCGACATATAACTCCTTAACAAACCTTTTAACCGACCAAGGAAACGGCTTTACCAGGTGCCCGAGGTTGCCGCGAAAGAGAAGCGCCGCATACTTTGGTACGCAAGCGACGGTTTGAACGGCAAGATCGGGCGCCTAGGGAAGCCGCCAGGGTGGATAGTCCTAAATGGTTTCCAAGAAAGCTTCAATGCGCGTCTGCAATTGCCCCGCGTCCTCGCCGGCGTAGTCGGTCGTGATGTGCATAAACGGAATGCCGGCCTCCTCGGCGGCCTTCTCCACGGCAAACGACTCCATTTCGTAGAGCGTGCAGAACTGCAGGGCCACGTCGACGATACCGTCGGCATGCAGGTCCTTGGCCATCTGGACAATGTCCTTCATACGCTGGTCGTTGGGCGTAAAGACAGCGCAGTTGATCTTAAAGTAGCGCTCGGCGATGGCATCGAGCATCTCGTCGACCGTCTCACCGGACTCGTCGACCAGATCCTTGTAGTAGCGCGAACCCGTGCAGGACTCCTCGCCCACCACGACGCCGCCGGCCTTCTCGATGAGGTTGAACAGCTTCCAGTTGGGCACGGCCATGGGCGTGCCGGTGTACAGGATGCGCTTGGTCCCCTTGGGCGCCACGCCCTCGCCGGCCTCGACACGCTGCTCGCACTCAGCCGCCATATCGTTAATGGCTCCGGTCAGACGCGGCGTGTCGTCCATAAAGGCGGCCTGAACGGTCAGCAGGCTGTCGAGACCGCTGATGGGCGCCGGGTCGGCAGCGCGCGTGGCAGCGAGGCGCTGCAGGGCACGGCGCTTCTCATTGACGGCGTGGATGGCGGCCTTCAGACGCTCAGGCGTAATCTTGACGCCGCACTCGTCCTCAATCTTGGCGGCGAGCTTCTTGACCTCGGCCTTCCAGGTCACGAGCGTCGACTCGTCGTGTACGTTGGGAATATCCATGACGTACATGTTCTTTTGCGTGGCAAAAAACTCATAAGCCTTCTTCTTGCCATCGCAGGTGTTCTCGCCCACCACCAGGTCACTCGACTCAATGTAGGGGCAAACCTCGCCCAACTTAAAGCCGGCAAAGCTCTTGATAAGCGGGCAGGTATTGCGCGGCAGGTGCTCCTCGACCTTATCGGTTGCCCAATCGGCACCAGAGCACAGACCCACGGGGATGCCGTCACAGGCAAGCACAATCTCCTCGGGCACGTAGACACAGAACGAACCGACGATCTTGGTGGCCTCGCCGGCCTCCTTCTTGTCGAGCATCTCCTTAATACGGCCGCTGTGGATGTTGGTGGCGACAAAATCCAGGTAGGACGTGGACTTGGGGCGATTGTTCTGCGTCAGGAACATATCGCCGTACATCTGGCCCACGGCGCCCAGCAGCATGTCGTGGTCGGCAAGATTCATGCCGAGGCTCTCCCACATCGGATGGAAATCAAATTCTTCAGCCATGACGGTTCCCCTCTCGAACCAAAAATGAATAGCTACGGTATTGCTGCACGGTGGGTGGCGAAAACCCAGCCGCGCCTAAACCCGGAATTTTGGGGAACCTGCTTTGCGGTCGATTATTTAGCTGTGCGTCGTCTCTCCCGGAGCCGTGAACATACCTGCTCATATGCGGCTCCGAGCCATGTACAGGGCGCGCGCGGCAACGCGGCGAATGTATGTCGTCTGCGGCATGTGCGCACCCTCCTTTACAAGTTGAGGTCAACTATATCAACGGTCATCGACTATGCGAACACCGTTGACATTCGTACGACAGAGGTACCCGTTGCCATTTAATAAATTATTATCTTACTTGATAATTAATTACCATTCTACATTCGGCGAACGGTAGGGAACGAAACGGCGGGCTGCCGAGAATCCTCGACAGCCCGCCCTCTGCCCTACCGACAAACCAGATGAATCCTGCTGGCATCAAAATGCATGCGCAGCGTCTCGCCTGCTTGTGGCAGCTCGTCGACAGGCATGCCTACTTTATTGACCTTCCACTGCAGACGCGTGGGCGCATCGGCACGCGGCACGTCCAATAGCACCAAGCGCTCAAAGCGCGAATCGCTCACTCGGGCCACGTGCAAATCGTAGCTGTTGCGACCCCGCTCCGCGCGATTGTCAACATGGAAGTAGCTTGCGCGAATGCCCAGGTACGCCACATTATCGGGAACCTCGCGACCCACATTAAAGGTCATGCCCCAGTCAAGGGCCTCAACTTCTTCGTCGCCGATCTTGCGCGCACGGCTCGTGTTTTTGCACCCCGTCAGACGCAGTGCTGCCAGCGTCTGCGGACGGCGGACCACGTCCTCAACGGAGCCGACCTCCTCAACATGACCGTTGTGCATCACGCAGATGCGCTGGCACAGGCGGCATGCCTCGTCAATATCGTGGCTCACGTAGAGCACGGTGCGGTTGCATACATCGAACAGGTCGAGCATGTTCTGTTCGAGGGCGCTCTTAAGATAGGAATCGAGTGCGCTCATGGGCTCGTCGAACATAAAAATGCCCGGATGCGCCGCCACCATGCGTGCAAGCGCCACACGTTGCTGCTGACCGCCCGAGAGTCGCGCGGGATAGCGGTCGGCAAAATCGGCTAGACCGAAAATGCTCAGATAGCGCTCGGCGAGCTTTTTGCGCGCGGCGGCGTCGCCCGCATCCTTTACACCGGCGCATACGTTATCGGCCACCGTCATATTAGGGAACAGCTGATAGTTTTGGAACAGCAGGGCACACTTGCGCTCCTGAGGCGAAAGGTTGATGCCCGCCGCCGAGTCAAAGAAGATCACGCCGTTGACGACGATCTTGCCCTCGTCGGGCGTCTCCACGCCGGCAATGCAGCGCAAGGTGCAGCTCTTGCCGCAACCCGAGGCACCGAGCAGCGCCACACGCTCCTCGCCGGCCTCAAGCTGCATGTCGAGCATAAACCCCGGATAGCGCTTTTTGATATCCAAAACGAGCGACATAGCTTATCGACCTCCCTGCGGTGCCGCGTCATCGCGCATGAGCTCGGCCAGTGCCTCGCGATCGATACGCAGCGCATCGCCGCCGACTGGGTCGAGCGAATCGCCCTGTCCGGCGAGATCTTTGGCCTGTTTGCGCTCCGCACGGGAAAGGCCACGTTCGCGATACTTTTGCGAATGCGCCGTGTACATATTGATGAACAGAATGACCAGGAAGCTGAACGCAATTACGACGATGACCCAAAAGAGCGCCACGGACGTGTTGCCGCCCATCCATTCAAAGTAGATGGCGATGGGAATGGTCTGCGTAATACCGGCGTAGTTGCCCGCAAAGAACAGGGTGCAGCCAAACTCGCCCATTGCGCGGGCAAAGGCAAGCACCGTGCCGGCGGCAATCGAGGGCCAGCCAAGCGGCATCATAAGCTTGGTAAAGATGCGACGCTCGGACCAGCCCAGCGTGCGCGCCGCATCGAGCATCTGTGTGTCGAGGCTCTCGAAGGCTCCGAGCGCCGTACGATAGACGAGCGGGAACGACACCACCACGGCAGAGATCACCGCCGCCGGCCACGTAAAGACAATCGAGATGCCGTGAGCGATCAGCCACTGGCCCACCCCGGTCGAGCGGCCAAACAGCATGAGGAGCAGAAAGCCGCAGACCGTGGGCGGCAGCACCATAGGAATCGTAAAAACCGAATCGAACAAGCCCTTGATGCGGCTCGAGGTACCCATAGTCTTCCACGCGGCGAACAGGCCCAGCGCAAAGGAGATCAGCAGGGCAAGGCCGCTCGTTTTTATGGACACCCAAAACGGGCGATAGTCGATGCCGCCCAATAAGGAAGCCAGAGAGGTCAAGGGCCCCTGCTCATCCCGCAACACGACAGACGATGCTTCTACCATTTGAGCGCTATCAAGCCAACGCGCGCCGCCTTTGGCATCACCCGAGGCTGATGCAATCACCACATAGCGGTCCCCATCCGCACCGCGCTCGTCAAAGCCATAGGTATACCCGCCGGCATCAAACGTTGTTTCCGCCGTGACATACCAAGGAAGATCCACGTCCCCTAGCTGCGCACCTCCCATGCAGTTTGCGCTGTCGAGCTTACAGACGAGGGCCTTGAGACCCGATACGCACTCGTTGTCCTGCGGATCCAATCCATACTTCTCGACCGCCTTGGGCGATATCCACACAACAACGCGATCGGCAGCAGGCGCCACTACAAGGTCCACGTCCTCGTCAACGGGAAACCGGTAGCCCTCAGGCTGGCCCTCCATGGCACGAGCGGTCCCCTTGGCCAACCGCTCAAAACCCTCGATCCCATAGGAAAGCCCATGAGCGGTCGCAGCAGCCTGGGCCCCGTCCTCAGCGTCCCCAGCAAACGCAAATCCCGGCACCCAGCAAAGCACGAAGGTCAAAGCACAGGCGACAAGCATGCGGAATCTATTAAGCACGAAAAGCTCCAAGCGAATACAAGGACGGAGTGAAACACAAGGCGATGGAATTATCGCGCCAAGCCGCACTACGCGGAAAGCTCAAAGCCGTACTTGGCCCAAATCTTCTGAGCCTTCTTGTTGGTCAGGCAGAAGTCGATGAACGCCTTGGCCTCGTCGGCGTGATCGGAGCTCTTGGCAACGGCACCCGGATACACGATGGGCTTGTGCGAATCCTCGGGGCATACGAAGGCCTCCTCGATGCCGTCGTAGCGGAAGATATCGGAGCTGTAGACAAAACCGGCCACGCAGTCGCCCGTGGACACATAGGCGGCGGCGGTACCAACTTTGTCGGCCAGGGCCACCTTGTCGGCAATCTCGGGCGCATACTCACCGTCATCGCCCTCGGTGCCGGTATAAAGGCCCACGGAAGCCAGCGCCTGGTTGGCGTACTTGCCGGCGGGGACGGTCTTGGCGTCGCCAATGGCGATCTTGCCGTCCAGATTCGCGACGTCGGCGATGGCCTCGATCTTGGTGTCGGAGCCCTCAGCGCGAATAATCACGAGGTCGTTGACGAACATGTCCTCACGCGTATCAGCGTCGACGAGCTCGGCGGTCTCAGCGTCATCCATGGTGCCCTTGGAAGCGGTGATGAGCACGTCGACGGCGGCACCGGCGCGCATCTGCTCGACAAGGTCGCCGGAGGCCTTAAACTGCGTATCGGCAAAGGTGGTGCCGGTCTGGTCGGTGTAGAGCTCCTGGACCTCGGGAAGGGCCTTCTCGAGGGAGTTAGCAGCAAAGACCTGCAGCTCGACAGCTTTCTTGGAAGATGCCTTAGCAGAACCGGCATCGGATCCGGCCGGCTCGGACGTCTTGCTGCCCGAGCAGCCGGCAAGACCAAGGCCGGCAGCGGCGACAGCAGAAAGCGAGACGAATCCGCGGCGAGAAACCATATCGAACATATTCAACCCTTTCGGACCTTGTGCCCGGGTACCCCACCGCGGGCTTTAATCTGCAACCAGATTATACTTCTGCGCGAATAATGATAGTGAGAAATTATTCTCGCCAGAGAATATAGTTTCGAGTTAGCGTGCGCCTCGGCGTCGCTTCGGCGGAAAACAAAGGCGGAGAGGCCCGTAAGGTCGCTCCGCCGCAGGTAGTGCGCTTATTTGGCGTGTCCGCCGCCCGCCGTCATCTGGGCCGCATGTTCCAGCTGGTCCGCTATGGCCTCCCAGCTTTCGCGGGCGGCCTTCGTGGAACCGGGAAAGTTTACGACAAGTGTATGACCTCGTTGCATGCAAATAGCGCGCGAGAGCATGGCGCGGCGTGTCTTGGTCATCGAGTACGCACGGATTGCCTCTGCAATACCCGGCACATCGCGGTCGCAGACGGCACGCGTCGCCTCGGGCGTCACATCGCGCATCGAAAGCCCCGTACCGCCGCAGGTGAGCACGACGTTGGCGTGGCACCCATCGGCGGCTTCCACAACGGCATCACCAATCTCGCTGACGTCGTCGCGCACGACCACATGTGAGGCGACCGTCCAGCCCTGTGCCTCGATAAGTTCCTCGAGTGCAGCACCCGCCTCGTCCTGGGCTAGATCGCGCGTATCCGAGCACGTCACGATCGATATCTTCAGCTCCATAGCATTCCTCCTACAACACGGCGCCCTCGGGCAGGTCGACGCGAACAACGTCCACGACATCTCCCGCCTTGAGCTCGCACGGTCCTTCGTCAATACGCAGCAGGCAGTTGGCCCGCTGCATCGTGCCGAGCAGCGCCGAATTCTGCGTCTTGGCCTCGGTCACCAACAGCTCACTGGTCTCGGGGTCGCGCAAAACCGTGGCGCGATCGAAGAAGCGGCGGTCCTGGCGCTTTTTCACACCGTGGGTAAGAGCCGCTCGCTGTACGGGACGCGCCCCCTCGGCAAAACCACGCATCTTGCGGATCGCCGGACGGGCAAGCATCTCAAAGCCCACATACGCCGCGGCCGGATTGCCTGAAAGCCCCAGGTAGGGCTTACCCCCGAGCAAGCCAAACGTGATGGCCTTGCCCGGACGCATCGAGATGCGGTCAAACAGCACCTCGCCCTCGCGCCGGACGAGCGCCGTCACATAGTCGTAATCGCCCGCCGAGGCGCCACCGCTCGTAATGACAAAATCGCACTCTCGCGTGGCGCGATGTACCAGCTCGGCAATCGCCTGCTCATCATCGGGCGCGATGCCGTAGAACACGGGCTCGGCGCCGGCATCGAGTGCCTCGGCCATCAGCGCCGAGGAGTTGGAATCGCGAATCTGACCACGCGCCGGTACCTTACTCGGTGCGACCAGCTCCGTGCCCAGCGAGATGATGCCCACACGCGGGGCAGCGCGCACCTTCACGCTCGCGTATCCGGCGCTCGCCAGCAGACCCGCGCCCGCCGGAGCCACGACCTCGCCGGCGTGCATCACAACATCGCCGGCATGGGCCTCCTCGGCAGCAGAGCGAACGTTCTCCCCTACCTTGGCCGGCGCCGAAAAGCGAACGTGCGAGCCCTCGTTGCCGTCACCGTCGAGCACATCGACGATCTCGTACTTCACCACGGCATCGGCACCTTCGGGTACTGGCGCGCCTGTCATAATGCGGACCGTCTCGCCCGCGCCGACCACGCCCTCAAAGACATGGCCCGCTGCCTCATGTCCTACGACGGAGAGCGTCACCGGAGTGTCACCGGTGGCCGCAGCAAGATCGGCTGCGCGCACGGCATATCCGTCCATGGCGCTGTTGGCAAACGGCGAGATGTCGATATCGGCCACCGCGTCCTTGGCCAAGGGAAGACCGGCGGCCTGCCACACGGGAATCTCGACGAGATCGGTCGGAGCAACGTGCGACAGGACAATCGACTGCGCGTCCTCCAACGGAATGAGTTTATCTGCCATATGCACCTCTTAATGCCACGGCGCACAACAGGGGCGCCGATTCTTTATGCTTGTCTCAGTATAATCCCCCGACTCACGACCGCGACTCGGCCTGAACCCGCAAATACACCTGTCGGTTGCAGGCCGCGAAACAGAATGGAAACCAACCCACCGGCTCGTCGCGTTTACCGCGTTTTATAATGCTTGCGTTGCAACCTAAAAGAGGAACGTATGGCTCATAACGACAAAACCGAAAGCGCAAACGAAACGCAGGATCATTCCCAGCCGCTCGACGATGGCGGCTTTTTCTCCCTGAACGACGTCATCACGGCAGGCAGGCATCAGCTCACCCGCTCTGAGCATCTCTTGGCTGCCGACACGCGCCGCAACGCCCGCAACCTACTCGCGAGCGCCAAGTTGCTCGCACTCGTCGTCATCGTCTCGCTCGCCATGGGCGTTGCCGCTTGGGCGTTTTTGGCCTCGCTGAATATCGCGACCGACTATCGTGAGCACCATGCGTGGATTTACGCGCTGCTTCCCGTTGTGGGCATGGCCACCGCATGGGTGTACAAAAACCACGGTCTTGCCGCCAAGCGCGGCAACAACCTGGTCATCGACTCCGCTCTGGGCACACGCCTCATCCATATGCGCATGGCCGTCCTCACGTTTGTGTGCTCCACGCTCACGCACCTAACGGGCGGATCGGCCGGTCGCGAGGGAGCCGCGGTGCAGATCGGCGGCACCATCGCCAGCAACATCTCGAGCCTCGCCCACCTCAAAAAGCATGACCATCACGACCTCATGCTCGCCGGCATCTCGTCGGCCTTTGGCGCCGTATTCGGTTCGCCCCTTGCCGGAGCTTTCTTTGGCATGGAGATGTGCTTTATCGGCAAGATCGACTACACCGCGGGCATCTACTGCCTGGTCGCCTCGTTTACCGGCTACTTTACATCACTCGCCCTGGGTACCGAGTACGAGGCGAATGTCATCGCCAGCGTTCCCGCTATGACGCCCAAAACGGTTGTCATCGTTGTTATCAGCGCCATTATCTTCGGTCTGACTGCACGCCTCTTTGCCTGGTCGGTTCGAACCGTCAAGAGCCTGTACGGTCGCTTTATCACCAATTACCTCATTCGCGCACTCATAGGCGCACTCGTGGTTTTGGCCGCCTATGCCCTCCTCGACGCCTGGGACTACGCCGGCCTTTCCACGTGGCTTTCCGGCGCCGGTTTTGCCGGCAACACCACCCTGGCGGACGCAGCCATCAAGTTGGTCGTCACAGCGCTCACCCTTGGAGCCGGCTTCCAAGGCGGCGAGGTCACGCCCCTGTTTGGTATCGGTGCGGCGCTCGGCGGCTGGATCGGTTGCCTCACCGGGCTCGACCCCAGTTTTCTGGCGGCTCTCGGCATGCTCGGCGTGTTCTGCGCCGGCCTCAACGTGCCCATCACCACCTGCATGATGGCCATCGACCTGTTCCACGGCACGGCAGCCGGGTTCTTTGTCATCGTGGCCTTTATCAGCTACCTAACCGCCGGACACCGCGGCGTATACCCCGCCCAGCGCATCATCTCGCCCAAGCGCCGTTCGCTTATTGTGGATGAGGGCGGTACGGTAGCGGATGCTATCGAGCGCCACAACGACCTGATAGAGTAGACGTAAGTATTCGACGTGCAGCCACAATCGGGGGCAATTAGACCTGAGCGCGACCGCACCGTCACGTCATACGCCGGGAGTCGCCCCATGCACGCAACTGATTTTGGCCGCACGCTCATCATCGCCAACCCAGCAGCCCAATCGGGTGCGGCGCACGAAGTTGCCGAGCGCCTGCAACGCTTTTTGGATATGACCGCGCGAGCATCCCAGTTTGACCTGGTGCTGACCGAGCGCATGGGACACGCCAAGGAGCTGGCCGCACAGGCTCAGGGCTATCGCACCGTTATCGCCCTTGGCGGTGACGGCGTGATTCACGAGGTCGTCAACGGGCTTATGACGCAAGAGGAGGACGCCCGCCCCGCTCTTGCCATCCTACCCGTGGGCTCTGGCAACGATTTTGCCCAAACGCTCGGCATCGACGATTTCTCCGGTAAGGATTTTGGCGCGCTGCTCAACTGTGAGCTGCAGCGTCAGGACATCGGGCGAATTCGCTCGTGGAGCCCTGCGAGCGGCAGCGGCGAGGCTTCCGTTGAGTACTACGACCAGACGCTTTCGGTCGGCATCGATGCCGCCATCGGCCTTGGCACCACCGAGCTGCGCAAAAAGACCGGCTTGACGGGCGCGCCGCTCTACACCCTCTCGGGACTTGAGCAGTTTGGCCTACGTTATCGCAACTACCCCATGACAGTCAGCTTTGACGGGGCGCCTGCCGAGCGCGTGAGGGCGATCATCATGGCGATTCAGCTGGGTCCTACCTATGGCTCGGGCTATCGCATCTGTCCCGACGCCGACCCCTGTGACGGTATATTCGACGTCTGCTACGCCTGCGGCCCCGTTCCGCGCGCGGTCGCGCTTCCCATGTTCCTTTCGGCCAAAGATGGCCACCATACCAAGTTGCCGCCGGTTCGCATGCGCCGCTGCCGCCATGCCGAGCTTACCTTTGAGGAGCCCGACTACCCCATCCAGGCCGACGGCGAGCCCGTTGTCGCCTCACGCATCGAGGTCGACATCCTCGCCGGCGCCCTCCACGTCTGGCACCCCACCCGCTAACCCCACCTAAGTTGCGGTGAAATAGGGACTGTTTATGCAGCAAAAGCCGCAAAACAGTCCCTATTT
>CAJMRN010000043.1 GCA_905215815.1 uncultured bacterium
TTGCAGACAAAGCGGCCCTCGCCGTGGCTGATGGCGATCAGGTGTTCGTCGTTGATGTCGCATTTGCTCAGCCAGGGGCTCTTGTTGCTGGCCACGCGGGTACGCACCAGCATGGACTGGTGGCGGTGGATCGTATTAAACGTCAGCGTCGGGTCGCTTTCGGTGATGGGACGGATCTCGCCGTAGGGGACCAGGCCCAGCTTGATAAGTGCCTGGAAGCCGTTGCAGATGCCCAGAGCCAGACCGTCGCGCTGGTTCAGCAGACGGTTGACTGCGTCGGCCACCGACGGATTGCGGAAGAACGCTGCAATGAACTTGGCGCTGCCGTCCGGCTCGTCGCCGCCGGAGAAGCCGCCCGGCAGCATCAGGATCTGCGCCTCGTCCAGCTCCTTCACCAGCGCCTCGCAGCTCTCGGCCACGTTGGCGGGGGTCAGGTTTTTCAGCACCAGAACATGCGGGTCGCCGCCTGCGCGGCGGAACGCGCGGGCCGTGTCGTACTCGCAGTTTGTGCCGGGGAATACGGGGATGACGACCCGCGGCGTCGCCAGACGCACAGAGGGAGCCACGCGCTTGTTGGCGGGGCAGTCATGCTCCAGCGCGGGGACGAACTCACCGGCCTTGCGGTAGGGGAATACAGGCTCGAGCTTTTGCTCCCACAGCTCCTGCAGATGGGCCAGGTCAATGGCCTTGCCCTCGGCCTCCAGCGTGTAGTCCACGGTGGTGAAGCCGAGGAACTCACCGGCGGAGGCATCAAGCAGTTCCAGAATGACCGCGCCGTAGGCGGGCTTGAACAGATCGTTCAGGTCGATGTCATTGGACAGCTGCAGACCCACATGGTTGCCGACGCACATCTTGAACAGTGCCTCGGCCACACCGCCGTAGCCCGGCGTGGCGGCAGCCAGCACCTTGCCCTCGTCGATCATCTGTTCGACGGTCTTGTAAATGGAAATCAGGCTGCCGATCTCGGGCAGACCGTTCTTGTAGTTGGGGCGCAGGATGACAACGGAGCTGTTGGCCTTCTTGAACTCGGGGCTCTGCACGTCGCGGGTATTGCCGATGGCCGTCGCAAAGCTGACGAGCGTCGGGGGCACGTCCAGTCCCTCAAAGCTGCCGGACATCGAGTCCTTGCCGCCGATGGACGCAATACCCAGACCCATCTGGGCATCCAGCGCACCGAGCAGGGCGGCCAGCGGCTTGCCCCAGCGCTCGGGCTTATCGTTCATGTGCTCAAAATATTCCTGGAACGTCAGGTACATATCCTCATGGTGGAAGCCCGCGCAGACCAGCTTGGTCACGCTCTCGACCACGGCCATATACGCGCCGCGGTAGGGGTCAGCCTCGGTCAGGTAGGGGTTGAAGCCCCACGCCATGCCGGAGCAGGTCGTCGTCTCGCCGTCCACGGGCAGCTTGGCGGCCATGGCCATCGTCGGGGTCAGCTGGTACTTGCCGCCGTAGGGCATCAGCACGGTGGCTGCGCCGATGGTGGAGTCGAACCGCTCGCCCAGGCCCTTTTGGCTGCAGACGTTCAGGTCGCTGACCATGGATTCCAGCTTCTGCTCAAACGTTGCACCGGCAAACTGGGGCTGCCAGACATGGCCCTGCAGGATGTGCGCATCAGCGTGACGCTCGGCACCGTTGGAGTTCAGGAACTCGCGGGAGAGGTCAACGATGGTCTTGCCGTTCCAGACCTCGCGCATCCGCTTTTCCTCGGTGACGGTGGCAACGATAGTCGCCTCGAGGTTTTCCTCGGCGGCGTACTTCATAAAGGTCTCGGCGTCCTCGGCAGCAACGGCCACGGCCATGCGCTCCTGGCTCTCCGAAATGGCCAGCTCGGTGCCGTCCAGACCCTCGTACTTGCGGGTGACCTTGTTCAGGTCGATGTGCAGGCCGTCGGCCAGCTCACCGATGGCGACAGACACACCGCCCGCGCCGAAGTCGTTGCAGCGCTTGATCAGGCGGCAGGCGTCCTCGCGGCGGAACAGGCGCTGCAGCTTGCGCTCGATGGGCGCGTTGCCCTTCTGCACCTCGGCACCGCAGGTCTCAAGGCTTGTCAGCTTGTGCGCCTTGGAGGAACCGGTGGCACCGCCGACACCGTCGCGGCCCGTGCGACCACCCAGCAGAATGACGACATCACCCGGGGCGGGCTCCTCGCGGCGGACATGGCTGGCAGGCGTCGCGCCGACAACTGCGCCGATCTCCATGCGCTTGGCGGCGTAGCCGGGGTGGTACAGCTCTGCGACCTGACCGGTGGCAAGGCCGATCTGGTTGCCGTAGCTGGAGTAGCCGGCGGCAGCAGTGGTCACGAGCTTACGCTGCGGCAGCTTGCCCTCGAGCGTCTCGGACACGGGGACGGTGGGGTCGCCGGCGCCGGTGACACGCATGGCCTGGTACACGTAGCTGCGGCCCGAGAGCGGGTCGCGGATGGCGCCGCCCACGCAGGTGGCGGCACCGCCGAACGGCTCGATTTCTGTGGGGTGGTTGTGCGTCTCGTTCTTGAACAGGAACAGCCAGTCCTCGTCCTCGCCGTTGACGTCGACCTTCACCTTGACGGTGCAGGCGTTGATCTCCTCGGACTCGTCGACATCGGTCATGACGCCGGTCTTCTTAAGGTATTTAGCGCCGATGGTGCCCATGTCCATGAGGCAGACGGGCTTGGCGTCGCGGCCGAGTTCGTGGCGCATCTCCATGTAGCGGTCGAAGGCCTGCTGCACCACGGCGTCGTCGATCGTCACGTCAACCAGGACGGTGCCGAAGGTGGTGTGGCGGCAGTGGTCGGACCAATAGGTGTCGATCACGCGGATCTCGGTGATGGTGGGGTCGCGGTCCTCATCGCGGAAGTACTGCTGGCAGAAGGCGATGTCCGCCTCGTCCATGGCAAGGCCGCGCTCGGAAATAAAGGCGGCAAGGCCGGCCTCGTCGAGCTCGCGGAAACCGTCGAGTACCTCGACGGGCTGGGGCTCGGGGGTCTCCATGTACAGCGTCTCGGGCAGGTCGAACGAGGCGATGCGCGCCTCGACGGGGTTCACCACGTAGTGCTTGATGGCATCGATGGCGGCCTCGTCCAGAGCGCCCGAGATCATATAGACCTTGGCGGAGCGCACGGCGGGGCGCTCGCCCTGGCTGATGAGCTGCACGCACTCGCTGGCGGAGTCGGCGCGCTGGTCAAACTGGCCAGGCAGGAATTCGACGGCAAAGACGGCGCCATCGCTTGCGGGGAGCTCGTCGTAGGTCACATCGACCTGGGGCTCGCTAAAGACGGTCGGCACGCAGGAGCGGAAAAGCTCCTCGTCGATGCCCTCGACGTCGTAGCGGTTGATGATCCTCAGGGCCTCGATGCCCTTGATGCCGAGAATCTCGGTCAGCTCGCCCTTGAGCTGCTGAGCCTCGACGTCGAACCCGGGTTTCTTCTCCACGTAGATACGAGAGACCATTGGTTCCTGCCTTCCTGATCGGTTGGGCGTACGGTACGGTATGCGGCAGCGGTCGGTTTACGGGGCAAGCCTCGCGGTCGCCTTGAGCCACATGTTTGTAAACCTCACTATGATACGACAGCTCGCGGCGCGTTGAGGACGGCGAGGGTGCTACAGTGAAGCGCAAACAAGAGAAAGGCATCACATGGCATTCGTTTCGCTCGCCATCATCGCACTCGTGGCCTTTGCGAGTCCTTTTATCGCCTCGGCGATTCCCGGAAAACCTGTTCCCGAGACGGTCTTTTTGCTCGTGCTCGGCGCGGTGCTGGGACCCCATATGCTCGGCGTCATCCATGTAGATGCTGAGGTCTCGCTTGTGTCCGAGCTGGGCCTGGCCTTTTTGTTCCTGCTTGCCGGCTTTGAGATCGACCCCAAGAGCATCACGGGCGTCGAGGGGCGCTACGGCTTGGCGACGTGGGCCGTCACGTTTGGTATCGCCTGGCTTGCCGTGCGCTTTACCCCGTGGTTCTCGGTCAGTCATTTCGACGGTATCGCCGTGACGCTTGCCCTCACTTCGACGGCGCTCGGCACGCTCGTGCCCATCATGCGTGAGCGCTCGCTCACTGGCACACGTGTGGGCGACTCGATTCTCGCGTATGGCACCTGGGGTGAGCTCGGCCCTGTGCTCGCCATGTCGGTGCTGCTGTCTGCCCGCACTGGCATCCAAACGCTCGTAATCCTTGGCCTGTTTGCGCTGGTTTGCGTGTTGCTGGCCGTGGTCCCAAGCCGCTCCAAGCGCGTCGGCAGCCGCTTCTTTGCGTTTGTCGAGGAACGCGCCGATACCACGTCGCAGACCTTCGTGCGCCTGACGGTGCTCATCCTGGTCACGCTCGTGGCGTTCTCGGCCGTCTTTGATCTCGACATCGTGTTGGGTTCTTTTGCCGCTGGCTTTGTCTTGCGCTACATCATCCCCGAGGGCAACCATACGCTCGAGACCAAGCTCGACGGCCTGGCCTACGGTTTTTTGATTCCGGTGTTCTTTACCGTATCGGGCGCAAAGATCGATCTGACGGCCGTGGCGTCGCGCCCGGGTCTGCTCGTGGGCTTTATCGTGGCGTTGCTGATTATTCGTGCCGTGCCCATTCTTATTTCTATGAGCATTTGTCCTGCGACGCGTGATGTGTCGGCGTATGGTCGCATTACCGTGGCCCTGTACTGCACCACGGCCCTGCCGATCATCGTTGCCGTGACAAGCGTTGCCGTCAACGCGGGCGCGTTGTCGCAAGATATTGCGTCGGTCATGGTTGCCGCCGGCGCCATCACGGTGTTCTTGATGCCGCTGCTCGCGCAGCTCTTCTACCGCGTGGTCGACGCCGCGCCGGTCGCCGCCGTGGCAGAGGTTGCCGAGCATCCATCCGATGCGCTCGACATCCTGCGCGCCCATCACGATTTGGCGAGCCTGCTCGCACGTGAGCACGAGCTGCTGACTTCGCATGGCCATGGTCGCGTATTCGAGGGCTTGCCTACGCTCGATACGATTGCCGAGCGTCTTTCCGCCGAGGCGGCGAGCGGCCACATCGATGCCCGCATCGTGGACGCGGCGCATCTTCTTGCCGATAAGACCTATGGTGATGAGGTCGACCCGTCCGAGCTGACCCCGCGCGAGCGTCGCCGCCTGGAGCGCGCCAAGCTCGCCGTGCGCGAATACCGCCGCCGCATGCTGGAGCTCTACGCGCGCAATGAAGCTCAAGACGACGACGGCAGGTAGCCAATGCCGCCGCGGAAAATGCATCCCGGAATTGGCGTCCAGAGTGGGATGCAGTTTCCGTGAGAGGCCCGTTGCGGAAACGGTGTCCCAGAATCGGCGTTCAAAACGGGGCACATTTTCCGAAACATGGCCCTGAGGGAAGCTGCGTCCCGGTCTGGGCCGGAATTCTGGGACACGGCTTCCACTTCAAACAGAAGAAGGCGCGCTGCCTGCGGTTGATGCAGACAGCGCGCCTTTTGCGTTGGGCCTCGTTGAGGTTCGAAGTCGTGGCTTGCGACCTTTAGGAGCGGGCGGCTCCGTCGACGGGGAGCACGGCGCCCGTGACATAGGATGACATGTCGCTCGCTAGGAAAACGAAGGCGTTGGCGACGTCCTCGGGCTCGCCCATGCGGCCGAGTGGGATGGTGGCGATGATGGGCTTGATGACCTCTTCGGGCAGGTCGGCGACCATGTCGGTCTTGGTTACGCCTGGGGCGACGGCGTTGACGCGAATGCCCATGGGGGCGAGCTCGCGAGAGAGCGACTGGACCATGCCGTTGACGGCAAACTTGGACGTGGGGTAGCCGACGCCAGAGGGCTGACCGTACTTGGCGACCATCGAGCTCGTGGTGGTGATGGTGCCGCCGTGGCCGGCCTCGGTCATAATCTTGGCGGCCGCCTGGTGGCCGTTAAAGACGGCGACGACGTTGAGGTCCATGACCTTTGCGAACTCCTCGGCCGTGTAGTCCAAGAGAGGCGAGCGTTGGGAGATACCGGCATTGTTGACGACTGTGTCCAAGCCGCCCATGTCGGCGGCAGCCTGGGTAAAGGCCTCGGTCATGGCTTCGAGCGAGGTGAGGTCGCAGGAGCGGCCCCAGACCTTGGCGTCGGGATAGGCGGCTGTCAGCTTCTCAACGGCCGCGTCGGCAGTCTCCTGGCGCGAGCCAAAGACGGTGACGGCGGCGCCTTCCTCGATAAAACGGCAGGCGATGGCATAGCCGATACCGCGCGTGCCTCCGGTGATGATTGCTTTCTTGCCCTCGAGCAGCATATCGCTTCCTCTCTTATGCGGATGGATACTTGCAGCACAGCATAGTGGCGGCAAAAAACAGCTGACGCCGCATATCGGTAAACGGTATCCACGGTTGTTGACGAACGGTCAAGTTGTTCAAACGTTAGTCGACCACTTCGTGCAAAAGATGCAACTAAAAGGGGCTCCCATCCAATCGGACGGGAGCCCCTCATGCGTTATTTGATTTGCCGAGAATCAGGCTAGTTGGCCATGACGCCTTCGGTCCAAGCCCCAACGTCCTCGATGCGCAGGACGTTGGCGACCTCGGCCACGCAGTCCACGCTGGCAAGCTCGGCGGCGGCAGCCTGGACGTCCTTCTCGAGCGCGCGGTGCGTCAGGAAGATGACCGAGCAGGCATCGCTGACGCCCGACTTGCCGTCCTCGACCTGGTTGATGAGCGAGATCGAGATGTTGTGCTTGGCAAAGATGTCGACCGTCTCGGACAGGGCGCCCACGCGGTCGGCGACCTTCAGGCGTACATAGTACTTGGTCGTGAGCTCGTCCATGGGCTTAAAGGCGAGGTTGTGGCCATAGGGCTCAATCTCGGGCAGCGGAGCCACGCCGCGGCTGATCTGCTCGGAGAGCGACAGGATGTCGCCCACGACGGCGCTCGCGGTGGGGAAGGAGCCTGCGCCGGCACCGTAGAACATGGTTTCGCCCACGGCGTCACCCACCACGTAGACAGCGTTCATGGCGCCGTTGACCTTGGCGAGCATGTGGTCGGCGGGGATCAGCGTGGGGTGCACGCGGACGTCGACGCCGGCGTCGGTGTTGCGGGCGATGCCCAGCAGCTTAATGGTGTAGCCGAGCTCGCGGGCCTGGGCGATGTCCTCGGCACCGATGGTACGGATGCCCTGCTGGTACACATCGTCGGTGGTCACGCGGGTGCCAAAGCCGATGGAGGCGAGGATGGCCGTCTTGCTGGCGGCATCGAAGCCGTCGACGTCGGCGGACGGGTCGGCCTCGGCATAGCCCTTGGCCTGTGCGTCGGCGAGCACGTCAGCGTAATCGGCGCCCTCGGCGTCCATGCGCGACAGGATGTAGTTGGTGGTGCCGTTGAGGATGCCGGCGATGGTCAGGATCTTGTTGCCCACCAGGTCGTGCTCGAGCGTGCTCACGATGGGGATGCCGCCGCCGCAGCTGGCCTCGCACTTAATCTGCACGCCGCACGCGCGCGCCTTCTCGGCGAGCGTCTCGACGTGACGGCCCAGCAGGGCCTTGTTGGCAGAGACGACGTGCTTGCCGTGCTCAAAGGCAGTGGTGAAGATCTCGGTTGCGGGATGCTCACCACCGATCAGCTCGACGACGATGTCGACGGCGGGGTCGGTGACGACATCGTGCCAGTCGCCCGTAAAGGCCTCACGCTCAATGCCGGCTGCCTCGGCCTGCTCCCAGGCAAGCGCGCAGGCACGGGTCAGCTTAAGGTCGATGCCGTAGGCTGCCAGGTACTCATCGTGGTGGCTCTTGATCAGACGGGCCACGCCGCCGCCGACGGTTCCCAGACCGATCAGACCGACGTTCACGGTGCGCAGGGGTTCGCTCATAGATAGCTCCTTCGTGCATCTAATAGATGGATTAACCGCTTAAAGGTTGAGTGCATTCTAGCGTGAACCGAGGGCGCGTGCTCGCCAGGCAACAGGAGTCGCACAAAACGGCGCCCCCGAAACGCTGCGGAAACATTGGAAACATGCTCGCTACAAACGGAACTCCGTAACAAACTGTCAACGTTTGCACCATAAGGTTTGCCCTGTACCGCAAGACGGCCGGATCGCGGCCAGCGAAAAGGGGGACACCATGTTTAGCATCAACAACGTACTTAACCGCAGGAGTTTCCTTGCCGGAGCCGCGGCGCTCGGAAGCACCGTCGCGCTCGCCGGTTGCTTTTCGGACGGCGCGGACGGCGGCTCCGCCGATGACGGCAAGACCTTCAAGATTGGCGTTATCGGCCCTCTGACCGGCGCCGCGGCAACCTATGGCGTTTCGGCCGAGAAGGGTGCCAAGCTCGCCGCCAAGGATTTCTCGACCAAGGATCTCAAACTCTCGCTTAAGTCCGAGGACGATGTCGCCGACGGCGAGAAGGCTATCAACGCCTTCAATACCCTGTGCGACTGGGGCATGCAGGCGCTCGTCGGCCCCGTCACGACTGGTGCCGCCGTCGCCGTCTCGGGTGAGATCGCCGACGATATGCTCATGGTCACGCCTTCGGCCTCGTCGCTCGACGTGACCAAGGATAAGACCACGGTCTTCCAGGTTTGCTTTACCGACCCCACCATGGGCACCAGCGCTGCCAAGTTTTTGGCCGAGAAGTATGCAGACGCCAAGATCGCCCTGTTCTACAACTCCGGCGATACGTACAGCTCGGGTGTTGCCGATGCCTTTGCCGAGCAGGCCAAGGCATCCAAACTAGATGTCGTCTCTGCTGTGACGTTTAAGGACGATTCCTCTTCGAGTTTCACCACGCAGCTCACCAAGGCCAAGGAAGCTGGCGCCACGCTTATCTTTGCCCCGATCTATTACACGCCGGCGTCCGTTTTGCTCAAGAATGCCAAGGACATGGGCTACGATATGACCCTCATGGGCACCGACGGCATGGACGGCCTGCTCTCCGTGGAAGGCTTCGATACCTCTCTTGCCGAGGGCGTACTGCTCATGACCCCGTTTTCGGCTGACGACGAGAAGAATGCCGACTTCGTCAAGGCCTATAAGGACGCCTACGACGAGACGCCCAACCAGTTTGCCGCCGACGCCTATGACTGCGTCCACGCGATTGCCGAGGCTATCGATAAGGCGGGGATTGACATTACGGCCGACGGTGCCGACATTGCCGGCGACCTTGCCAAGGCCATGTGCAAGATCAAGATCGAGGGCCTGACGGGCGAGTTGACGTGGAACGACGAAGGTCAGGTCGAGAAGCCCGCTACAGCCTATGTGATCCAGGACGGCAAGTACATCGCCGCCTAAGCGCGCATAAAGCGCGACCGGTGAGGCTGTTTTATTCAGGGCGGGGACGCCTGTAACAGAACGGAAACATTGCTTTTACACAATAAAGTGGCTTTACTGCATAAAGTAATAGAAATACGCAGAAATATGGATAAATGAACAAATCCAAAGAAAAGTCGAAATAACCGCCACTTTTCCTAACTAAAGCGTCTACTATTTTGCGAACGCCGAACACGGCGAAGGATGGCCTGTCGGGTAACCGAAACCCGACGAGATTTGAGAGGAGAGCCGCATGTCGAGCCTCACCGGTAAGTCATTGAACCCTGTTATGAATCGCAGGAGCGTTATCGCGAGCGCAGCAGGTCTGGGGGCGATGTCCATTCTAGCTGGCTGCTCCTCCAACGGCGGCGACAGTGGTTCCGCTTCGGGCGACGCTTCGTTTAAGATCGGCACCATCGGCCCACTGACCGGCGCCAACGCGTCCTACGGCAAGTCCGTTACACAGGCTGTCGAGCTTGGCTGCAAGGATTTCTCGACTAAGGAACTGCCGCTTGTCAGCAAGGCCGAGGACGACCAGGCTGACGGCGAGAAGGCCGTCAACGCCTTCAACACCCTGCTCGACTGGGGCATGCAGGCCCTTGTCGGTCCGACCACCACGGGTGCGTCGGTCGCCGTTGCTGCTGAGTGCGGTAACGACCCCGAGACGTTCATGATTACCCCGTCCGCGTCCTCCGAGGACGTTACCAAGGGCAAGGATTGCGTCTTCCAGGTTTGCTTCACCGACCCCAACCAGGGTGTCAACGCTGCCAAGTTCCTGGCGCAGAAGTATGCGGACGAGAAGTTCGTGCTGTTCTATAACTCCGGCGACGCCTATTCTTCGGGCATCGCAGATTCCTTTAAGGCCCAGGCCGCTGAGTCCAAGCTCGAGATTGTTGACGAGGAGACCTTTAAGGACGACTCCGCCACGAGCTTTACCAACCAGCTGACCAAGGCCAAGCAGGCTGGCGCCACCATGATCTTTGCGCCGATCTACTACACACCGGCGTCCGTCCTGCTCAAGAACGCCAAGGACATGGGCTACGACGTCAAGATGATGGGCTGCGACGGCATGGACGGTATCCTGGGCGTTGAGGGCTTCGATACCTCTCTTGCCGAGGGTCTGCTGCTCATGACCCCGTTCTCCGCCGACGACGAGAAGAACGCCGGCTTCGTCAACGCTTACAAAGATAAGTACGGCGATACCCCCGACCAGTTTGCCGCCGACGCCTACGACGGCGTGCATGCTGTGGTCGAGGCTCTCAAGGAGGCCGGCCTGGGTGTCGACGCCGACCCCACCGAGGTTGCCGAGAAGCTTCCCGAGGCTATGCGCAACATTACTGTTGACGGCCTGACTGGCAAGCTCTCCTGGAACGATAAGGGTCAGGTCCAGAAGGAGCCCACGGCGTACGTCATCACTGACGGCAAGTACGTACAGGCCTAATAGGCCGCCTTACATAGAGCGGTTTTGATCCCAAGCAGGGGAGGTTTTGGCCTTCCCTGCTTGCTTGGTATCTAGGGACGATGTAACGTCCCTGTTTCATACATTAACTGGAAACCTATTCGAAAGGGGGATGTGGAACATGACGGTCTTTATCCAATACCTGGTCAACGGCCTGTCCATGGGCAGCGTCTACGCCATCATCGCGTTGGGCTACACCATGGTCTACGGTATCGCCAAGATGCTCAACTTCGCTCACGGCGATGTCATCATGGTCGGTGCCTATGTCTCGTTCTGCGCCACGTCGTATCTCGGCCTCCCGGGCTGGGCATCTGTAGTTCTCTCTTGCGTGGCCTGCACGGTTCTCGGTGTTCTCATTGAGGGCCTGGCCTATAAGCCGCTGCGCCAAGCAGGCCCGCTGGCCGTTCTGATTACGGCTATCGGCGTGTCCTACTTCCTGCAGAACGCCGCGCAGCTTCTGTGGGGCGCCACGCCCAAGAACTTCACTTCGCTCGTCACCTTCCAGGTGCCGGAGTTCTTGGCCAAGTTCAACGTAAGCGCCGTCTCGCTCGTCACCATCGTCGCCTGCCTGGTTATCATGGCCGGCCTGATGTTCTTTACAGGTAAGACCAAGATGGGCAAGGCCATGCGCGCCGTGTCCGAGGACAAGGCTGCCGCTCAGCTCATGGGCATCAACGTCAACCGCACCATTTCGATGACGTTTGCCATCGGCTCTGCCCTTGCCGCCATCGCCGGCGTGCTGCTGTGCTCCTACTCGCCGGTGCTGCAGCCCACGACGGGTGCTATGCCTGGCATCAAGGCCTTCGACGCCGCTGTCTTCGGTGGCATCGGCTCCATCCCCGGCGCTTTTGTCGGCGGCATTCTCATCGGCATCATCGAAGCGATGGCGCAGGCTTACATTTCCACGAGCCTTGCCAACTCCATCGTCTTTGGTGTTCTGATCATCGTCCTGCTCGTCAAGCCTGCCGGCCTCTTGGGCAAGTACGTCCCCGAGAAGGTGTAGGTGAGCGTTATGAAGTTTCTTAAAGACAAGCAGACGCGTCACGACTTTGTTACGTACGCCATGTGCCTTGTGGCGTTCGCCATCGTGTTCTTTATGCAGTCCAACCACATGATCCCGCGCATGATTGCCGGCCAGCTGGTCCCCATTACGGCCTACATTGTTATGGCCATCTCCCTTAACCTCGTCGTTGGTATCGCGGGCGACTTGTCGCTGGGCCACGCAGGCTTTATGAGCGTCGGCGCCTATACGGGCATCGTCACTGCCGTCGCGCTGGAGAGCGCCGTTCCGTCCGATCCGATGCGTCTGATCATCAGCATTGTGGTCGGCGCTATCGCCGCTGCCATCTTGGGCTTCTTGATCGGTATCCCGGTCCTGCGCCTGAGCGGCGACTATCTGGCCATCGTGACCCTGGCTTTTGGCGAGATCATCAAAGAGATCGTCACCTGCCTTATCGTGGGCGTCGACTCCCGCGGCCTGCATGTGATCTTTAACATCACGGGTAACTCCACGATCAACGACCTGCACCTGCTCGAGGACGGCACCGCCATCATCAAGGGCGCGCAGGGAGCATCGGGCGTGTCGACCTATTCGACCTTCCTTGCCGGCGCCATCTTGGTTATGGTCGCGCTCGTGATTGTACTCAACCTGGTTCGCAGCCGTACCGGTCGTGCCATTATTGCCGTGCGCGATAACAAGATCGCTGCCGAGTCCGTGGGCATCTCCGTCACCCAGTACCGCATGATCGCCTTCGTGGTTTCCGCCGCCCTCGCCGGTGCTGCCGGAGCTTTGTTCGGCGGTAACTTCTCGCAGCTTTCCGCTACTAAGTTCGACTTCAACACGTCGATCCTCATTCTGGTGTTCGTGGTTCTGGGCGGCCTGGGCAACATGCGCGGTTCCGTTATCGCCGCGGCGCTGCTCACGGTGCTCCCCGAGTTGCTCCGTCAGTTCTCGGACTACCGCATGCTCATCTACGCCATCGTGTTGATCCTGGTCATGGTCTTTACTAACAACCCACAGCTCAAGGCATTCTTCGCACGCATTAAGGACCGCTTTGCTTCCAAGAAGGAGGTGGCAGCCGATGCCCAGTAAGTTTGAGTTCAACAAGGGCAAGATGGTCCCGTATCCTTCTGGCGCTATCGTTCCCGACCGCGACCTGGGTCAGCGCCCGGCGCTCGAGTGCATCCACTTGGGCATTGAGTTTGGAGGCCTTAAGGCAGTAGACGACTTTAGCCTGACCATCGGCAAGACCGAGATCGCCGGTCTCATCGGCCCCAACGGCGCTGGCAAGACCACGGTCTTCAACCTGCTCACCAAGGTGTACCAGCCCACGCACGGCACCATCCTGCTCGACGGTGAGGACACTTCGGGCAAGTCGGTCTACCAGGTCAACCGCATGGGTATTGCCCGTACGTTCCAGAACATTCGCCTGTTCAACACCATGACGGTGGAGGATAACGTTAAGGTCGGCCTGCACAACCAGGAGCGCTACTCCGGCTTTGAGGGCGTGCTGCGCCTGCCGACGTATTGGAAACACGAGAAGGCCGCCCACGAGCGTGCAATGGAGCTGCTGTCCATCTTTGATATGGAGCACCTGGCAAACGAGCAGGCTGGATCGCTGCCTTACGGTGCTCAGCGTCGTCTGGAGATCGTCCGCGCGCTTGCCACCAACCCCAAACTGCTGCTGCTCGACGAGCCTGCCGCCGGCATGAATCCGTCCGAGACCGCGGAACTCATGGAGAACATCGTTAAGATTCGCGACACCTTTGGTATCGCCATCATGCTTATCGAGCACGACATGTCGCTCGTCATGAATATTTGCGAGGGTATCTGCGTGCTCAACTTTGGTAAGGTCATCGCCAAAGGCACGGCCGAGGAAATCCAGAACAACGACGCTGTTATCGAGGCGTATCTGGGCAAGCAGGATAAGGGGGAGAACTAAATGGCAGAGCCGATGCTTTCCGTCTACAACATCAATGTCTGGTACGGCGCCATCCACGCCATCAAGGACATCTCCTTTAACGTCAACGAGGGCGAGATCGTGGCTCTGATCGGTGCGAACGGTGCCGGCAAGTCCACGACGCTTAAAACCGTCTCGGGCCTGCTGCGTTCCAAGACCGGCTCCATCAAGTTTATGGGCGAGGACATTACCCATACGCCTGCCGACAAGCTGGTGGGCAAGGGCTTGGCTCAGGTCCCCGAGGGCCGTCGCGCCTTCTTGCAGATGACGGTCGAGGAGAACCTGGAGATGGGCGCCTACACGCAGCCAAAGTCCACGGTGGTCCCGGGCCTCGAGCGCGTCTACGAGCAGTTTCCGCGCCTGAAGGAGCGCCGTCGCCAGGTCGCCGGCACCCTTTCGGGCGGCGAGCAGCAGATGCTCGTTATGGGGCGCGCCCTTATGAGTAACCCCAAGCTGCTCATGCTCGACGAACCCTCCATGGGTCTGGCGCCGATTCTGATCGAACAGATCTTCCAAATTGTCGAGGACCTGCACAAGGCCGGCACCACGGTGCTCCTGGTCGAGCAAAACGCACAGATGGCTCTTTCCATCGCCACACGCGGCTACGTGCTCGAGACCGGACGCATCACACTGACAGGCAGCGGCAAGGAGCTGCTGAGCAACGACGCGGTGCGTGCGGCATACCTCGGCGCATAAACGGATACAAAAACCGAACGGGAGACCGCCAGCGGCGGTCTTCCGTTTTTTCGGAACATTTCTTGACCGTGCGCGTCCAATCCTGTACAATGTAGTTGAAAACCATCGAAC
This sequence comes from uncultured bacterium, assembly GCA_905215815.1. Lineage (GTDB taxonomy): Bacteria > Actinomycetota > Coriobacteriia > Coriobacteriales > Coriobacteriaceae > Collinsella. The sequence goes on from CAJMRN010000043.1 coordinate 14,435, forward strand.
CATAGAGGTGTGCTATGAAAAAGTTTTTTTCTGGATTTCTGGTGCTGTGTCTGTCGCTCGCGCTGCTGACTGCCTGCGGAACCGGCGGCCAGACCGGCAAGACGGTGACGGCCGGCGGCCTGACCTTTGCCAAGAGCTACAGTGAGGTCTATTCCGCACTTACCGACGCGCAAAAGGCGATCGCCGAGCGCAACACGCTGCTCAACACCGGCGCGGACTCGTCTGAGCCCAACGGTGCAGGCGCTGCCGGCGAGGGCTCGGAGGGCACGTTCTACTCCGGCACGAACGTGCAGGTCGAGGGCGTGGACGAGGGCGACATTGTCAAGACGGACGGCAAGTATATCTACATTCTGCGCGGCAGCGAGATGGTCGTCATGCAGGCCGACGGCAAGGATGTTACGGACGTGTCCAACGTCTTTGTCGGTCAGGACTGGGAGCAGACGACGACGGAGGACGGCCTGGCGCACACGCAGGAAAAACTGCCGACGGAGCTGTATCTGTCAGGCAGCCGTGCTGTCGTTGTCTCGGCCTATTCCGACTGGACGGATACGGGCAGCGCGGATGACACGGTGACCGGCTTCGGCCAGGATTACGTCGCAGTCGATATCTACGACGTGACCGACCCGACCGCGCCGGCGCTTGTCAAGTCGTTCGGGCAGGACGGCTACAAGATCGCCTCGCGCATGATCGATGGCGTGCTCTACCTGTGCTCGTCGTATTACCCCGCGAACCCCGAAAAGGGTGATGAGACAACGTTTGCCCCCAGGCTGTACGATGGAGACGCGGCGACGGTCGTGCCCTGCGGCAGCATCGGCCTCATGCCGGACGGCAATTCGATGACCTATGCGGTCGCGGCGTCGTATGACATCGCGACCGGCACCCGGCTCTCCAGCCAGTCCGTACTCGGCGGCGGAGAAACGGTGTATATGACGGCGGAGAATCTCTACCTGTGCACGAGCGTCTACGACGACGGCGCGGGCAAGAGCTATAAAGACGGCAGTTACACGGTCACGGACTATACCTCGAGCGTCAACACGGTGGTCAACCGCTTCGCGATCGCGGACGGCAAGCTCACCTTTGCTGCCAACGGCGCGGTGCCCGGTGCGCTCAATAACCAGTTCTCGCTCGACGAGCGTGATGGTTATCTGCGCATGGCCACGACCGAGCAGACATACTCCTACAGTGTCTACCGCGACGAGAAGCATGACTTTGAAAACACGAAGGCGGACGAAGACGGCATGCAGACGCGCAACGATGTCTATGTGCTCGACGCCTCGCTCAAGACCGTCGGCAGCGTGACCGGCCTCGCGGAAGGAGAGCAGGTGTTCTCCGCGCGCTTTGACGGGGATTACGGCTATCTGTGCACTTACCGCCAGACCGACCCGGTCTTTGCGGTCGATCTGACCGAGCCGACGAATCCGAAGGTCGTCGGTGAGCTCAAGCTCAGCGGCTACTCGGACTATCTGCACGTCTGGTCGGATGGGCTGCTGTTCGGTCTCGGTATGGAGACGCAGTCGGTCGGCGCGAACACGACCGTGGACGGTATGAAGCTCGTCATGATTGATACGTCCGATCCCGCGAAGCTGCACGATCTGCACACGCAGGCGACTGACGCCGACTACAGCGAGGCGCTGAACAACCACAAGGCCATTCTGGTCGACAGCGGCAAGGACATCATCGCCTTCCCGGCGGAAAACAGCTATCTCGTCTATGGCTATTCGGCGGATGACGGCTTCACGCTGCGCAAGGAGATCTCCGTCTCGCAGTGGGACGGGAATAACCGCGGCCTCTATATCGGCGACTACTTCTATGTCGTCGGTTCGGATCAGATCAACGTGCTCGACCTGAATACGCTCGAGAATGTGGCGCAGGCGATCATCCCGCGCGGATGAAGAAATTTTCGGCTTATACTTGCGGGCGGTGCGCTTCGGCGCGCCGCCTGCTTCCGTTTCCCTAAAAGCCTCGCAGAGTTTCGCCGCCGGGCGGCGAAAGAAAATTCGATCATTTTCTCCGGCGACATGTGCGTCGGAGAAAATACTTTTCAGGCTGCAAGTGTGGAATTTGTGCGCTGCTGGCACACAAATTATGCGCGCAGCAGACTGCAGACCTTTTGTCGGAAAACCACTTGGGTTTTTCGACAGGCAACAGGCGGTGCGCTTTGGCGCACCGCCTGTTTACATTTTCGCGCCTGTGTGCTACACTGATACATTGAGCGAATATCGCAACGAGGGAGGCGGCAGTGTGCTCGAAAAGCTGCGAAAAATTGAAAACCGGTATAGTGAGCTCGAGAGCAAGCTGGCTGACCCCGCGTATTATTCCGATCCAGCGGTGTTTACCGGACTCTGCCGCGAGCAGCGCGAGCTGCAGCCGGTCGTGGAGGCATACCGCGCCTATGCCGACTGTGAGGCGCAGATCGCGCAGGCGCAGGCACTGCTCGGCGATCCCGAACTGCACGAGATCGCGCGCGAAGAGTTCGAGAGCGGCAAGACCCGCCGCGCGGAGCTCGAGCAGACGC
>CAJMRN010000044.1 GCA_905215815.1 uncultured bacterium
CCGCCGCCGATAACGGCAACGTTGCGCTCGCCGTCGTTGGCGATGGCCTGAGCGCGCAGCTTGGGCAGCACGGCGGCCATGGCCTCGCGGGCGGCCTTGAGCTTGCTGGCGCGGATCTGGGCGCCCTCGGGCTCGTAGAACGCACGCTCGCAGGCACGGCCGCAGGGATGCGGGCAGATGGTGCCGGTAATGAACGGCAGGGCGTTGCGCTCGATGATGATGTTGAGTGCGTCCTCGTAGCGGCCCTCGTCAACAGCCGCCAGGTAGGCGGGAATATCCTGCTGGATGGGGCAGCTCGTGCGGCACGGCGTGGTAAAGCAGTCGGAAAGCGGGCTCTTGCCGGCGACCTTGCGGTCGGGCAGCGGACGCAGCGGCTTCTTGTAGAGTGGGTTGGTGAGCGAGTCGGTCTGGATCGCGGTCACGGCGTCGAGAGAGACGCCCTCGAACGGCTTGCCGTCCAGGTCGGTAAACTCACCGGCCATCTGGCTAAAGCGCTCGTAGCCACCGGGCTTGAGCACGTCGGTCGCCAGGGTGACGGGCCAAATACCGGCGTCATACAGGGCGCGGATGTTGTAGACCGTGGCGCCGCCGGAGTAGCTGATGCGCAGCTTGCCATCGAACTGCTCGGTAATGCGGCGGGCGGCCTCGATGGTCAGCGAGAACAGCGAACGGCCCGACATGTACATCTCGGTGGAGGGCAGCTCGTTTCTCGTCACGTCGACGGGGAACGTGTTGGTGAGCTTGACGCCAAACTCCAGGCCGCGCTCGGCGCACAGGGCAATCAGGCGCTCGAACATAGGCACGGCATCGGCCCACTGCAGGTCCTCGCGGAAGTGCGTGTCATCGAAGACGATGTAGTCAAAGCCCAGCTCGTTCAGACGCTGGCGGGCAAACTCATAGCCCAGCAGCGTGGGGTTGCACTTGATGTAGGTGTTGAGGCCCTTCTCGGTGATCAGATAGGTCGCGATGCGCTCGATCTCGGCCGGCGGGCAGCCGTGCAGCGTGGACTCGGTGATGGAGTTGGACACGCGCGCCGGAATGGACTCGACAAACGCGGCGTCGACATGCTCAAACTTGTCCAGGTTGGCGAGCGCCCATGCGCGGCACTCGTTCCAGACGTCGGAGCCGCTGGCGTCCTTCATGCCCTCGATGTAGGCGTCGACCTTGGGGCTCTTGATACCCTCCAGGTCATAACCCACGGACATGTTAAAGACAAAACCGTCCGGGCTGCCCAGACCGTACTCGCGAGCGATCAGGTGGCAGGCAAACCATGCCTTCACGTACTCGGCAAAGGCCTGCGGAACCTCGAGCTCGGTCGACCACTCGCAGTTGTAGCACTCGTCCTGCGCCACGATGCAGGGTTTGTTCACACACTTGGAGAGCTCCTCGCCGTCCATAACCTGAACGGTCTTGAGCTCAAAGAAGCGGGAACCGGCCACATAAGAGGCCACGATGTTCTGGGCCAGCTGCGTGTTGGGGCCGGCGGCCGGGCCAAACGGAGTCTCGATGCGCTCGTCAAAAATGGGAAGCGCGCCCTCCTGGTTGGTCGTGACCATCTTGCGCACGCCAAAGATGGCGTCCTGGGTCTTGTGCTCCTCGATGATCCAGTTCATCAGCTGCGAAAACGGGATCGGCCTCATAATGTCGCTCATAATGAGCTCCTCTCTGTAACGCCCGGCGAGACCGCGCGACGGGCGCAAATACGGTGTAGCGCTAGCACAGCGCCGGCGACCCCGCGGAGGCCGCCTATGCGCGCGCCGGATGCGGCGAAACATCTGACGCGCGCGAATCTCCAGTTGGATTAGTACACGCGATCGTTGAGCGTGCTCCAGAGCTTCTTGGACTCAGCCATGGTCCACGCGTTGATCTTGTCCTCATCGATACCGACAAACTCGCGATCCTTGTACAGGACACGACCGTTGATGATGGTGGTGCGGCAGTTTTTGCCCATCATGCCAAAGAGCATGTGGCCGTCGATGTTCTCCTCGCTCAGCGGCGTAAAGGGCTTGTAGTCCATAACGATGACGTCGGCGGCGGCGCCGGCCTCGAGCACGCCGAGTTTGCGATCGAAGTACTTGCTCGCCATCTTGGCGTTGTTCTCGAACAGCATCGTCATGGCCTCGCACCAGCCCACGTTGGGCATAGCGGCGTTGTGGCGCTGAATGATCAGGAAAACCTTAAGGCTCTCGAGCATATCGTGGGTGTAGGCGTCGGTGCCCATGCACACGGGGATGCCGCGGCGGAAGAACTCGAGCACGGGGGCGCAGCCCACGGCGTTTCCCATATTGGATTCGGGGTTGTTGACCAGCCAGGTGCCGGACTCCTTGACGATATCCATCTCGGCGGGCGTCACATGGATGCAGTGGCCGAGCATGGTGTCGGGACCCAGCAGGTTGTGCTGCAGTAGGCGCTCGACAGGGCTGATGCCGCCGCGGTTGAGGCGGGAGTCCCACACGTCGTTCATGCCCTCGCACACATGGATGTGGAAGCCGGTCAGGCCGTTGTTGGCCTCGGCCATCTTGTCCATGGTCTCGTCCGACAGCGTAAAGGTGGCGTGACCGCCAAACATGGCGGCGATCATGTGGTTATCGTTATCGCGACGCTCCTTGGCGGCCCACTGGGCAAACTCGGCGTTCTCGGCAATGGCCTGGTCGCATTTTTCCTGGCCGCGACGATCGGAGACCTCGTAGCACAGGCATGAACGCATGCCCAGCTCCTGAGCTGCATCCTTAATGGTAAAGAGGCTTCCCGGGATCTCGCAGAAGCTCGCATGGTGATCGAAGATCGTGGTGACGCCATCGCGGATGGAGTCCAGAATCGTGGCATAGGCGCTGGCCTTGGTGCCGTCGAGCGTCAGGTTGTCGTCGATCTTCCACCACTGCTGCTCAAGATTCTCCAGGAAGTTGGTGGGGTTGCAGCCCTTGATGGCAAGGCCGCGGGCCAGACCCGAGTAGATGTGGGTGTGGCAGTTGATGAGTCCGGGCATGATGAGGTTGCCCTGGGCGTCGACGTACTCGGCATCCGGGTACTTGGCCTTGAGCTCGCACTCGGGACCCACTTCGACGATCGTATCTCCGTCAATGGCGACCGCACCGTTTGGAATGAACGGGGTCTGAGCGTTGCGGGTAAAGACGGAACCGTTAGCGACCAGAAGCATGGATGCTCCCTTCAACATCAGAGGCGGGGTTTGACACCTCTGACATGGCGGAGTGCGAAGCGCCGGCCTACACCGGAAACGGGCCCTCTCCCGTCAACGCTTCACCAAAGGGACAAACCCTTTGAAGTGCGGCTTGGCGCCGCATGACGTCGGCGGACGAGGCGATACGTCCGCCGACAAATAGCACCGAATTGGTTACTTCTTGCTCTCGGGCAAGACCAGATCCACGGCAGCGTCCTTGGCAGCATCGATGTGCTGAGCCACGACCGGCGTCTGCGGAAGGATCAGGTTAAGGACAATAGCCATGATGGCGGTGGGGGTTACAGCATTGGAGCCGATGACGGTGGGCACCCAGGTGGGCATACCCTCGCCGGCAAGGCAACCGCTGGCCATCCAGATACCCAGGCCAAAGACGACGGAGGTACCGACGATGGTGGTAGTGCGCTGCGTGAGGCCCTCGCGGGTGAACATGCGCACGCCGTTCATGGTGATGGTGCCAAAGACGCCGACGGTCGCGCCGCCAATGACGGGCTGCGGGATAGCGGAAAGAACGGCAGAGAGCTGCGGGAACAGACCGGCAATGGCAAAGACGGCCGCGATGATCACAAAGACCCACTTGTTGACGACCTTGTTGGAGCAGATGATGCCCACGTTCTGGCCAAGGGCGCTGGTGGGAAGACCGCCCAGCAGGCCGCCGACCATAGAGGTGAGGCCCTGGGACACGATAGCGCCGGAGAGCTCGCGCTCGGTGGGCATACGGTCGATAGAGCCCAGGCAGGCGGCGGAGACGTCACCGATAACCTGGATGGCAACCATGGGGAACACGACGGCGAGGGTAATGCAGACCTCGGGATCAAACTCGAGCGCGTAGGGCATGAGCTTGGGAAGGGCGAAGACCTGAGCGGTAGCAACGCTGGAGAAGTCGATCATGCCAAAGGGGATCGAAACGATCATGCCAACGATCATGCCAAAGAACACGGATCCCAGCTTGAGCGTGCCCTTGCCAAAGTTGGCGAGCGCAAAGACCACGGCGAAGGTGATAAGAGCGACGCACCAGGCCTGCGGGGTGCCCCACAGCGGCGTACCCATACCGCCGGCCATATACTTGACGGCCGTGGGATACAGCGAAACGCCGATGGAGAAGATGACCGTACCGGTCACGACGGGCGGGAACAGCCACTTGATCTTGCTGTAGGCCAGACCAAAGAGGACCGCGACGGCACCGCCGACAATCTCGCCGCCCAGCAGCGCACCAAAGCTAAAGCCCGAGGCACCCATGGCCTGAAGGGCCGGCAGGAACGCGAACGAGACGCCCATGACGATGGGCAGGCCGCCGCCGATGCGACGGAAGGGAGCGAACGCCTGAAGGGCCGTGTCGATTGCCGAAAGAATAAGCGCGACCTGAATGATGTCGGTGCTCTGCTGGCTATTAAAGCCGTAGACGCCGGCCATGATGACCGCCGGGGTAATAATGCCGGCAAACGATGCCAGTACGTGCTGAAGGGCACACGGGATCATTTCCTTAACGGGCGGCATGCCTTCGCGAGTGAACAGGGCTTCAGTGCCGTTCGTAACCGTCTCCTGGGCCATTTGACCACCAATCCTCGAAGTAGTTGTTTTCGCATCTAACGCTCTATTGTGACGCAGTGCGGGGGTGAGGTTGTGCCTTCGTTGCATATCGTATTAAAGATGATTCTCATTCTCAATAATAATTTTTTGTTATCAGACTATTCTTGAGCTGAGGCAATGCATTTCCGCAGGTCAGGAAAGTGTCTGGTCAAAATAACATCTAACTTTTCTTTTGGTCGACCGTTTACCGCCAAATTCCTACCGCTCGTCCGTATTACGCAATGTACCTGCGAATATGCGAGTCAATAGACACCGTGTTACCATGAGAAAAAATTGTTATGAACATTTCCGATTTCACCCAAAGGAGTTGCCCGTGAACGAGACCGTACGTCGCTTTTTGCCGATGGTCGATTTCCTGGAGCAGATACTCGGCAAAAACAGCGAAATCGTGCTGCACGATTTCTCGGATCCCGACCACGCCATCGTCGATATTCGCAACGGCATCGTGAGCGGCCGCAAGGTCGGCGGTCCCGCCACCGATCTGGCACTCAAGATCATGCACGATGGTAAATATCGCGATCTGCCGTTCATTACGGGCTACGAAGGCCGCGGTGCCGGCGGCAAGACGCTGGAATCCGCAACGTACTTCATTCGCGAGGACGGCGAGATCGTCGGCATGCTCTGCGTCAACACTGATCTTTCGACCGTGCGCAACATCAGTGCCATGGCGCAGCAGCTTATGGCCTGCTTCGACGCCGCGCCGGTCCGCACGGAGCCCTCCCCCATCGAGGTCGAAAGCCTTTCGGAGTCCACGCAGGAGCTCATCGACCGCAGTATTTCCGAGCTGCTCGAAAGCCGCGGGCAGGATGTCGCCTCGCTCGGCCAGGCCGACCGCGTGGACGTTATCCGCCATCTCAACGGAAACGGCGTGTTTATGCTCAAGGGTGCCGTTGCCTGCGCCGCCGCCGCGCTTGGAATCTCTGAGCCCAGCGTCTACCGCTATCTGCAAAAGGTCCGTAAGGAGGGCTAACCCACTGATCCCTTGGGGACGGAGGCAAACGGATCATTTTTGTCGCATCGCTTGACAAAAGACCCTGCAGCTCGCACGCGCTGCAGGGTCTTTTTGCATGTCATGTTTAGTTGTTGTCAACGCCTTAGAGGGCGGCGATGACCTCAATCTCGACCAGACCGCCAGCCGGAAGGGCGGCAACCTGGAAGGCGCTGCGCGCGGGGAACGGAGCCTCGAACTTGGAGGCGTAGATCTCGTTCACGGCGGCGAAGTCGGCGATGTCGGCCAGGTATACCGTGGTCTTGACGACATCGGCAAACGTGGCGCCGGCAGCGGTCAGCAGGGCCTCGACGTTAGCGAGGGACTGCTTGGCCTGAGCCTCGACGCCCTCGGGCATCTTGCCGGTTGCAGGGTCAATGCCCAGCTGGCCGGACAGAAACACCATGTTGCCGGTCTGGATGCCGGGGGAATACGGGCCGATGGCGGCCGGTGCGTTATCGGAAGACACGACGGTCTTGCTCATGTTTTTCTCCTTACAATCAAATAGAGAGCGTGAGCGCGGCGTTCGCACCGGGAGGCACAGTTCGGTCTGAACACCGCGCTTGATTGGGATGGTAGGGGATGATTTTGCCCGATGCAAGATAATTATCAGATTGCGATAATATTTTATCGACCAACGGCGCGTACGGGCCGATGAACGGCACGAACGGACGGTGAAGCTCAAAATGATCTGTTTCCCTCCGTTCCCATCGGATCAGGTGATTCATAGGGAACGGAGGGAAACAGATCATTTTTGCTGCAAGGGCTGCTGAAGACTTTATCCTGCTTGGGCCACAGGGCTCGTCCGCCGCAACAGCATCACTATACTTTTGAGTATCTGAGCATTTTGAAAGGCAGGATATGACCGCAACCGCCAGTCGAACCACCAACCGCAGACCCGAGCTCTTGGCGCCCGCCGGAGGGCCCGAGCCCTTTGCCGCCGCACTCGCCGCCGGGGCAGACGCCATCTACTGCGGCATGGGCAGCTTCAACGCCCGCCGCAAGGCCACCAACTTTACCGACGAGGCCTTTGAGCAAGCCTGCCGCGCCGCGCATCTAGCCGGGTCGCGCGTCTACGTCACGGTCAACATCGTCATCAAGCAGTCCGAGATGGGCGATGCGCTGCAACTTATCCATCGCTGCTCCACGCTGGGCGCCGATGCCTTCATTATCCAGGACTGGGGCCTGTTCTTTGAGGTCAAACGCACCATGCCCGGCATCGAGACACATATCTCGACCCAAGCGAACATCCACGATGACCGTGGGACTATCTGGTGCCGCGAGCAGGGCGCCGACCGCGTGACCCTCTCGCGCGAGCTCTCCATCGACGAGATTGCCGCCATTCACGATGCCGCGCCCGACGTTGACCTGGAGGTCTTTAGCCATGGCGCCATCTGCTTTTGCTACTCGGGCCTGTGCCTGCTTTCGAGTTTTGCCATGGCGGGACGATCGGCCAACCGCGGCATGTGCGCTCAGCCCTGTCGCCTGCCTTACGAGCTAATCGACGAGAACGGCCGCACGCTCTCCCCAGCCGGCCGCGAGCGTGCGCTATGTCCGCGTGACACCAACACCTCACAGCTTGTTCGCCGTCTGTATGACGCCGGCGCCGCGTCGCTCAAGCTCGAGGGCCGCATGAAAGCGCCCGATTACGTGTACTCCATCGTTGATGTGTATCGTCACGAAATTGATGACATGCTGGCAGGGGTCGCCGTTGCCAAGGACGAGGAAGCCGCCCGCCAGCGCCAGCTCAAGCGCTGCTTCAACCGCGACTTTACGCACGCCTATCAGGACGGCACCTCGGGCGACGAGATGATGAGCTACGAGCGTTCCAACAACCGCGGCCAGATTGTGGGCACGGTGCTGGGCAGCCGCCCGGCCAACCGCGATGTGCGCGGCCTCAAGCCCGACGACCGCCGTCGCCGTGCCGCCATCGCCCGCATTGAGCTGTTTGAGCCCGTGGGCAAGGGCGACCTGCTGGAGCTTCGCCACGACGATGAGTTCGACCAATTCCTGACCACCATTGCCGCCAATGATGCCGCAGCCGGCGATATCATCGAGTGCCGCGTGCCCCGCAGTATGCCTGAGGGCTGCCGCGTCCGCGTGATTCGCAGCCAGCGTGCCATCGACGCCGCCGGCGCCGCACTCAAGCGCGATGTGCTGCGCCGCCGAGCTGTTGATGTGTCCGTCGTGGCGCGTCTGGGCGAGCCGTTTACCGTTACGCTCACCTGCTGCGACGACCCCGCGCTTACCGCCACCGCCACCGGCTTTACCGTCGAGGCCGCCAAGACCCGCGCCGTCGAGGCGGCAGACCTGGTTGAGCATGTGGGCCGCATGGGCTCCTCGCCCTTTGAGGCGGCGAGCTTTGACATTTCGCTCGACGCCGGCTGCGGTATGGGCTTCTCCGCCGTGCACAAGGTGCGCGCCGCCGCCTGTAAAGCGCTCGAGGAGGCCATTCTGGCACCGTACGAGGAGCGTGCGAAAACGCTCGAGTTGCCGGCGATTGTAACCAGTGATTCCCGCGCCATGCCCGAGCATTACCGCGACGAGCCGCAGATCTGCGCCACCGTCACCACGCTCGAAGCCGCCGAGGCAGCTCGTGCCGAGGGCGCCACGCGCATCTACATGACCACCGACGCGCTCGAGGCTGTCGGGCTCTCCCCCGCCGATGCATTTGAGCAGGGTATCGTGCCTGTACTCGACGAGGTCTGCCGCACCGTCGACCACGAGCGCGTCGATCCCTGGATCAATGCTGGAGCCACCGTCGCCGTCGGCAATATCTCCGAGCTCGCCGTAGCCGCGCATGCCGGCGCCACGGCCGAGATTCGCTCTTGCCTGCCGGTGCACAACACGCCCTGCATGGAGGCGCTTGCCGAGCGCGGCGCCGGTGCGTTTTGGCTCTCGCCCGAGATCACGCTCGACGAGATTGTCTCGCTCGGCGCCGCCGCGCCCGCTGCTCTGGGCATCACCGTCTTTGGCCGCCCGCGCGTCATGACAAGCGAGCATTGCATTCTGCAGGTTGCCAATGGCTGCATCCACGATTGTGCCAACTGCCGCCTGCGTGCCCGCAAGCTCTCGCTCAAGAATATCGACGGAAAGGTCATGCCCGTTCGCACCGACATCCACGGCCGCTCTCGCCTGTACGATGCCTACCCCATCGACCTCACGCCGCAGGTTCCTCAGCTGCTCGACGCCGGCGTGCGTCGCCTCATGGTGGACGGAACGCTGCTCGAGACGGATGAGGTGGGCCGTGCCGTCGCCCGCGTCCGTCGTGCCGTCGAAGCAGCGCAGACCGGCCGCAAGCCCGCCGCCCGCCTACGCGGGGCGACCTCGGGCTGCATGTTTGTGGGAATCAGCTAACCGAAAGGCTTACACGTGAACGAAGAACCTCAAGTCCTCTACTGCGACGCCTGGCTCATGGCCATCGACAAGCCCGCCGGCATGATCGTCCACGGCGACGGCACCGGCGAGCGCACGCTCACCGACTACGCCAGCGACCTTTTGTTGGCGATGGGCGACGGCTTTGCTGCGCCCGACATGCAGCCACTCAACCGCCTGGACCGCGACACCACCGGCGTGGTGCTGTTCTCGCTCGACAAGCAGACGCAGCCCGCCTTTGACCAGATGGTGATCGACCACGCTTTCGAGAAGCACTACCTGGCGCTCGCCGAGGGCAAGATCGACTGGAACGAAAAGCTCATCGACAAGCCCATCGCCCGCGACCGTCACGACAGCCGAAAGATGCGCGTCGGCGCCAGCGGCAAGCCGTCTCAAACGCGCGTGAAGGTGCTCAAGCGCCTTAAGAGCCGCCGAGGCCTGCCCACGCGTTCGTATATCGATGTCGAGCTGCTCACCGGCCGCAAACACCAGATCCGCGTGCACCTGGCGAGCGAGCGTCATCCCCTGGTGGGCGACGAGCTCTACGGCACGCCGCGTCCCTGCGGCCTGATGCTCCATGCCCACAGCGTGTCCTTTACGCATCCCGTAACCGGCGAGCCCATCCACATCGAAGCCCCCTGCCCCTGGGAGCCCTAAAACCTGCCAAAAAGGGCAGGCACCTTCGTGGTGGTTTTGCCGCAATGGCTCAGCCGCGATCCCAAAACGTCTCGATCTGTAACAGTTAGAACCCATTTTCCGGTCTATCTGTTACAGATCGAGACACTCGAATCCCCCTCAAGGGAAAATCTCAATCTGTAACAGTAACTCGGCAAAATCCGTCCCAGATGTTACAGATTGAGACAAAGGGACGGCGCGATTCGGAAGTATCTCAATCTGTAACACCTAGCCTACTTTTAACGGTCCAGTTGTTACAGACTTAGACAAGCCGGCAGACAACGAAAGCGGCAACGCCCGTGATGGACGTTGCCGCTTTTCTATTGGGAAAACTACTCGGTTTTCATTACTAACCACCACAATGGGAACAGGCACCTTTGCGGTGGTTTTGGCCTTAACCTGCCTCTGCTTGCTAGACCGTGATGACGTTGTCCATTGACCGGTACTTGGCGGGGACCTCGCCTGCGGTAATAATCGTTGCGTCGCGGAAGTCCGCGAACTTGACGGGCGCCACCATGCCAAATTTGCTGGCGTCCGAGATTACGAAGCGCTTGGCCGTATGACGCATCGAGATGCGCTTTACTTGCGCCTCCTCGATATCTGGCGCCGTGAAGCCCTGCTCGGCAGCAATGCCGTTAGAACCCCAAAAGCCACAGTTGAAGTTGTAGTGGTCTAGGGTTGCCAAGGCATCGGGGCCAACGAGCGCCTCGGTCTCGGGCTTGAGCTCGCCACCCAACACCACAGTGCGCATGCCGCGCAAAGCAAGGTGCTGAGCATGGAGCACGGAGTCGGTCACGTAGGTGACACCTTCAAGGTGTGGAAGATGCTCGATGAGCTTGAGCGTCGTCGAGCCCGAGTCGATGTATACAAAGCTCTCGGGCTCCAGAAGCGCCGCCGCACGGGCGCAGATACGCTCCTTGTCGTCGTTATGGAGGTCGCTGCGCTCATTGAGCGTTAGGTCGCGCGTCACGTGCGCGCGTTCAAGACTCGTCGCTCCGCCGTGGACCTTGGCGATGCGGTGCGCTCGATCGAGCGTCTGCAGGTCGCGCCGAATGGTAGACGCCGTCACGCCCAGGGTATCGGCAAGCTCTGGCACAGTAACCGAGCCAGCCTGCTGCACCATCGACACAATCGCGTTGAGCCTATCTTCCGCAAGCATCGCTTACTCCTCCTCGGGGTACACGACTCCCCAGTCGGCGCGGAGCTTGGTCATAAGCTCCATAACATCATAAGCATAATCCAGCAGCTCGCGCTTGGAGTCGTCGCCGGCAACCGCCTTCTCGAGGTCGGCCATCTCGTAGCACAGGGCATAAGCCTCGGTGCCGGCGTGGACCTCCTCGCGGTGGCCGTCCGCAGTCCACACAATGGTCGCGTGATCGGCACGCGGATACTCGTTGACCTCGATATAGCACTTGTCAAAGCTGATGACCGAGCGCTTGGGCTGCTTGGAGTGAAGCGTAAGACTCACAACACCCAGCTGCTGCTCGGCATTACGGCAGACGATGCCGCCCGCAACGTCAACGCCGGTCTCACAGGTGTTGCCCAGCGAAACGACCTCAGCGGGCTGGCTTGCCATAAAGAGGCGCATAACGGACAGAGCATAGACGCCAATGTCGAGCATGGCACCGCCAGCAAGGCTGCGATTGTAGAAACGGTTGGTCAGATAGCCGTACTCCTTGTAGCTGCCAAAGTTGAGCTGAGCGAGGTTCATGCGGCCAAACTCAGCGGCATCCATGCGGCGGCGCAGCTCTTGATATAAGGGCATGTGGAGCACCGTTGTAGCGTCCATAAGGACCACGTTATGCTCGTCGGCAATGGCACGTGCCTCGTCGAGCTCGGCGGAGTTGAGGGTAATGGCCTTTTCGCAGAGCACGTGCTTGCCAGCTGCCAGGGCGGCGCGCAGGTAGGTGATATGCGTGTTATGCGGAGTGGTGATATAGATCGCGTCGATGTTAGGGTCGGCATAGAGGTCCTCGGCCGTTTCATAGACCTTCTCGATGCCATACTGCTCGGCAAAAGCTTGAGCCTTTGACAGCGTGCGGTTAGCGACGCCCGCAAGCTTGCGACCGGCAAGAGCGAGAGACTGGGCCATCTGGTTGGCGATAACGCCGCACCCGATCACAGCCCAACGAAGCTCGGGAGCCGTAAAGATATCATCGGGGAACGGCTTGCCCTGGACCGAAGCGAACGCTGCCTTTGCGGCTGCCGCGGAATCGAGTGGAGCCTGCTTGGAATCTGCCATATGTGCCTCCTGCATCGTGAAAAGTCTTTCATTTCTGACAGCTCTATATTCGCACAAATGCGCGTGTATGTGCGTGCTTCTGCGTGTATTACCGCTAAATGGTCAAATTTCAGGAGTTACGGCGCATATACACGTATACTCACGCAATCATACGCACGCAGCTACGCACAGATGCGCATCACCTGATCCCCTGGGGACGGAGGAAAACGGATCATCTTTTACGCGGAAAGCTGTGATGATCCGTTGGGGACGGAGGAAAACGGATCATTTGAGGCGTCGCGCCAGCCAGCAGTTGCCCTTTTAACCGTTGCCTAACCGAGTTCGCAACAACACACAAGCTGACCGACTGTCACGCCAGCCTTTCGTGCGCGCAACCACTCATTTAAGCCTGTCCCCAATGAGTATCCCCAATGAGTACCCAATGAGTAGGGATCAAAAAAGGCCCGGGTGCCGTGGCATCCAGGCCTTTGCTAGCAACTTAACTGTTGCGGGCAGCTTAGAACTTGTGGCCGCACTTCTTGCAGACGCGCAGCTTGTTCTTGCCGTCCTTCTCGTGACCGACGCGGGTAACCTTACCGCACTCGGGGCAAACGAGATTGACGTTGGAGGCGTCGATGGGAGCCTCCTGCGAAACGATACCGCCCTGCTGGTTGGCAGCGTTGGGCTTGACGGCCTTCTTGACGACCGAAACGCCCTCGACAACGACCTTGTTCTCGGCGGGGAGAGCACGCAGGACAACGCCCTGCTTGCCGCGATCCTTACCAGAGAGAACCTGGACCTTATCGCCCTTCTTGATATACATATATCTCCCCTAACTACAGGGTCTCGGGAGCGAGCGAGACGATCTTCATGTACTTCTTGTCACGAAGCTCGCGAGCGACGGGCCCGAAGATACGGGTGCCGACGGGCGAACCATCGTTGTTGATGACAACGCAGGCGTTCTCATCAAAGCGAATGTAGGAGCCATCCTTGCGGCGGATCTCCTTAACGGTGCGAACGACGACGCAACGGACAACGTCCTTCTTCTTGACGTTGGCGCCAGGGGTAGCCTCCTGGACAGCACCGATGAACACATCGCCGATGCCTGCATAACGACGCTTGGAACCGCCAAGCACCTTGATGCAGCGAATCTTGCGAGCGCCGGAGTTGTCGGCGACGTTCAGCATGGTTTGCATCTGAATCATGGTAGATGTTCCTCCGAACTAAGAACCGAAGAGAGGTGCGCAGCCTTTATACGGCCCGTGGTATGCAAGCCAGGCATACGCACATCTTCGGAAACGTACAAGTCGTAAGAGCGACTGCTTATTTAGCGCGCTCGACGACCTCGATGAGGCGCCAACGCTTCATCTTGGACATAGGACGGGTCTCCATAACGCGGACGGTGTCGCCCACGCCAGCCGTGCACTCCTCGTCGTGAGCGTGCAGCTTCTTGGAGCTGGTCATCATCTTGCCGTACTTGGGGTGACGCTTGCGCTCGGTGATGGTGACAACAATGGTCTTGGCACCGGAGACGGAGGTAACGACACCCGTACGGACCTTACGCGAGTTACGCGAATCAGTCATGTTCTCTCCTTAGGTCCTACTCGGCGACAGCGGACTTCTCCGCTGCGATCTCGCGGGCGCGTTGCTCCGTGAGGACGCGAGCGATGTCCTTCTTCACGGTGTTGACGCGAGCGGTGTTGTCCAGCTGGCTGGTGGCCATCTGGAAACGAAGGTTAAAGAGCTCGGCGCGCATTTCCTTCAGCTTCTCAACGAGCTGAGCGTCCGAGAGCTCACGAATCTCTGCGGGCTTCATTAGTTCTCCTCCTTGGCGGCGGCGGCGTCCTCAGCAGCCCACTTGGCCTCGAGAGCGGCCTCCTCAGCCATCTCCTTCTCGATGCGCTGCTCGGCATTCTTGGCAGCAACAATCTTGGTCTTGATGGGAAGCTTGTGCTGTGCAAGACGCAGAGCCTCGCGAGCGACCTCCTCGGGCACGCCCTTGACCTCGAACATGATGCGGCCGGGCTTGACGACGGCCACCCACTCCTCGGGGTTACCCTTACCAGAACCCATGCGAGTCTCGGCAGGCTTCTTGGTGATGGGCTTATCGGGGAAGATCGTGATGTAGACACGACCGCCACGCTTCATGTAGCGGGTCATGGCAATACGAGCGGCCTCGATCTGACGGTTGGTGATCCAATGGGCCTCGAGAGCCTGGATACCAAACTCGCCGAAATGCAGCTCGGTATTACCCTTGGCCTGGCCCTTCATGGAGCCACGCTGCACCTTGCGGTGAAGAATACGCTTAGGGGCAAGCACTACTGACCCCTCCTCTCGGAGTTACGACGACGAGGACGGGAAGAGCCCTCGAGTGCAGGGTTGGGAACAGGCTGGCCCGGGAGCTTCTCGCCCAGGTAGATCCAGACCTTCACGCCGCAAGCGCCCATGGTGGTGCTGGCGACAGCCGTGCCGTAGTCGATCTTGGCACGGAGGGTGTGCAGAGGCACGCGACCCTCACGGTACCACTCACGACGGCCCATCTCGGCACCGCCGAGACGACCGGAGCACTGGATACGGATGCCCTTAGCGCCAGCCTTGCGGGCGGACTGGACAGCCTTGCGCATAGCGCGACGGAAGGCAACGCGGCCCTCGAGCTGCTCGGCGATAGACTGAGCAACGAGGTTGGCGTCGAGCTCGGGGCGCTTGATCTCGACAACGTCGACGGAGAGCTGGCCCTTGGAGACGCCAGCGACCTTCTCGAGCTCGGTACGGAGGGTATCGATCTCGGCACCCTTCTTACCGATGACAACGCCGGGGCGAGCGGTGAGGATGATGACCTTCACCTTGTCGCCAGCGCGCTCGATCTCGACGCGGGAGACAGCTGCGCGGGAAAGACGCTTCTCGAGGTACTTGCGGATCTCGAGATCGTTACCGAGGGTCTTAGCGTAATCCTTCTCTGCGAACCAGCGGGAGCGCCAGTTCTCGGTGATGCCAAGACGGAAGCCGGTGGGGTAGACTTTCTGACCCATACAGCTTTACGCCTCCTTTCGAGGAGCAACGACGACGGTGATGTGGGAAGTACGCTTCAGAATGCGAGAAGCGGAACCCTTGGCGCGGGGACGGATGCGCTTAAGCGTCGGACCCTCGTCAACATAGGCAGCGGCGACAACCAGGTTGTCGGCACGCAGACCGTTGTTGTTCTCGGCGTTCGCAACGGCGGAACGGAGAACCTTCTCGACATCCACGGCGACGGCGCGGTCGCAGAAGTGGAGGATGTCGAAGGCCTGAGCGACAGGCTTGCGGCGGATCAGATCGACCACCAGGCGGGCCTTGCTGGGGGAAACACGCACGTACTTAGCGACGGCGCGAACCTCGGTGGCCTCAGTTTCAATAGACTTAGTTGCCATTTACGGTTAACCCCCTATTTGGCCTTGTGGCCACGGAACGTACGAGTCGGCGCGAACTCGCCGAGCTTGTGACCAACCATGGACTCGGTAACATACACGGGCACATGCTTGCGGCCGTCGTGGACGGCGATGGTGTGACCAACCATCTCGGGGAAGATGGTGGACGCGCGGGACCAGGTCTTCACGACGTCCTTCTTGCCAGCCTCGTTCATCGCGGTGATACGCGAGAGAAGGCGAGTCTCCACGAACGGGCCCTTTTTGAGACTTCTGCTCATAAGTGCTTTCTCCTAAAACTCGGTATCCGAAATTACTTCTTACGGCGACGAATGATGTGCTGGTTCGAGACCTTCTTCTTCTTGCGCGTACGAAGGCCCTTCGTCGGCTTACCCCAGGGGGTAACAGAGGGACGACCAGAGGTGTGGTTCTTGCCCTCGCCACCGCCGTGCGGGTGGTCGACAGGGTTCATGACGGTACCGCGGACGGTCGGGCGCACGTTCATGTGACGCTTACGGCCGGCCTTGCCGATGACGATGTTGGAGTGATCGGCGTTGCCGACCTCACCGACGGTGGCGCGGCAGGTAACGAGGATGCGGCGCATCTCGGAGGAAGGCATACGGACGATAGCGTACTTGCCCTCCTTACCCATCAGCTGGCAGGAGTTACCGGCGGAACGGGCGATAGCAGCGCCCTTGCCCGGCTGGAACTCGACGGCGTGGATGAGCGTACCGACGGGGATGTCGGCGAGGGGCAGAGCGTTGCCCGGCTTGATGTCGGCGTCAGAACCGGACATGACGGTCTGACCGACCTCGAGGCCCTTGGGGGCCAGGATGTAGCGCTTCTCACCGTCAGCGTAGTGCAGCAGAGCGATGCGAGCGGAACGGTTCGGATCGTACTCGATCGTGGCAACCTTGGCGGGCACGCCGTCCTTGTTGCGCTTGAAGTCGATGCGACGATACTGACGCTTCACGCCGCCGCCCTGATGGCGAACGGAGATGTGACCG
>CAJMRN010000045.1 GCA_905215815.1 uncultured bacterium
ATGGGCGAGAAGGGCCACATCATCGACTTCTCCAAGATCGAGCTGGATCGTGACGGCAAGACCACCGTTTACGATGGCCGTACCGGTGAAAAGTTTGATAACCGCGTTACCGTTGGTTATATGTACTACCTCAAGCTGCATCACCTGGTCGATGATAAGATCCATGCCCGTTCCACCGGCCCCTACTCTCTGGTCACCCAGCAGCCTCTGGGCGGCAAGGCTCAGTTCGGCGGCCAGCGCTTCGGCGAGATGGAAGTTTGGGCACTGTACGCTTACGGTGCTTCCAACGTCCTGCAGGAGATCCTGACCGTCAAGTCCGACGATACCGTGGGCCGCGTCAAGACCTACGAGTCCATCGTCAAGGGCGAGAACGTTCCTGTCCCGGGTATCCCCGAGTCCTTCAAGGTTCTCGTCAAGGAGATTCGTTCCCTCGCGCTGGACATCGAGCCCATGCACGATGCCGACGAGGACGCCTCCGCCCCTGTGACCGCCGAGGAGACCTCTGCCCTCGATGACCTGGCTGCGCTCGCCGGCGTTGACGCCGACATCGAGGCCCAGGATGCCGAGACCGCCGAGGCGCCCGAGGCTGTCGCCGCCACGACCACTGATAAGGAGTAGTTGACTGTGGCAGATTTCGAAGCTACTGATTTTGACTCGGTAAAGATCTCCCTTGCCTCCGCCGACCAGATCCGTTCCTGGTCGCACGGTGAGGTCAAGAAGCCGGAGACCATCAATTACCGTACCCTCAAGCCCGAGAAGGACGGCCTGTTCTGCGAGAAGATCTTCGGTCCCGCCAAGGACTGGGAGTGCTCCTGCGGCAAGTACAAGGGCATCCGCTTTAAGGGCATCGTCTGCGAGCGCTGCGGCGTCGAGGTCACCTCGGCCAAGGTGCGTCGCGACCGCATGGGCCACATCGAGCTCGCCGCTCCCGTGTCCCACATCTGGTACTTCAAGAGCCCCACGAGCTTCCCGATGAGCCGTATGCTCGACATCAAGTCCAAGGACCTCGAGAAGGTTCTGTACTTTGCCAGCTACATCATCACCGAGGTCGACTACGAGGCTCGCGAGGCCGACGCTGACGACCTGCGCGAGGAGCTCGCCGCCGATCTGGAAGAGATCGATGCCGAGTGCGCCCGCCAGATCGAGTCCCTCAAGGAGCAGGGCAACCCCGAGAACTTTGACGAGTTCTCCGACGAGGAGCCGCTGACCCCCGAGGAGATCGCCTCTGGCATCGTCGACATCGAGGAAGAGTGCAAGGACGAGAAGCAGCTCCGCACGGACGCCTTCAACGCCTTCATGAAGCTCACCGAGCGCGACCTCATCTCCGATGAGCCGCTGTTCCGCGAGATGACCCGTTACTACTCCATGTACTTCAAGGGTGGTATGGGTGCCGAGGCCGTCCGCGACCTGCTCGCTGCCATCGACCTCCCCTCCGAGGCCGAGAAGCTCAAGGCCATCATCGCCGACGAGGACTCCCAGAAGCAGAAGCGCGAGAAGGCCGTCAAGCGCCTCGAGGTCGTTGACGCCTTCCTGAAGGGCGGCAACAGCCCCGCGAACATGATCCTGGACGTCATCCCGGTCATTCCGCCCGATCTGCGCCCGATGGTTCAGCTCGACGGCGGCCGCTTCGCCGCATCCGACCTCAACGACCTGTATCGTCGCGTGATCAACCGCAACAACCGACTCAAGCGCCTGCTCGACCTGGACGCCCCCGCGATCATCGTGAACAACGAGAAGCGCATGCTCCAGGAGTCCGTGGACGCCCTGTTCGACAACGGCCGTCGTGGTCGCCCGGTCTCTGGCCGTGGCGGTCGCCCGCTCAAGTCGCTCGCCGAGGCCCTCAAGGGCAAGCAGGGTCGTTTCCGTCAGAACCTGCTGGGCAAGCGTGTCGACTACTCCGGCCGTTCGGTCATCGTTACCGACCCCAAGCTGCTGCTGCACCAGTGCGGTCTGCCCAAGACCATGGCGCTGGAGCTCTTCAAGCCCTTCGTCATGAAGCGCCTGGTCGAGCTTGGCAAGGTCGAGAACATCAAGGGCGCCAAGCGCGCTATCGACCGCGGTGCCACCTTTGTGTGGGATATCCTCGAAGAGGTCATCGACGGCCGCGTCGTGCTGCTCAACCGTGCACCGACCCTGCACCGTCTGTCCATCCAGGCCTTTGAGCCGGTGCTGGTCGAGGGCAAGGCTATCCACCTGCATCCGCTGGTCTGCTCGCCCTTCAACGCCGACTTCGACGGCGACCAGATGTCTGTCCACGTGCCGCTGTCCAGCCAGGCTCAGGCCGAGGCTCGCGTGCTCATGCTCTCTGCGAACAACCTGCGCTCGCCGGCATCCGGCAAGCCGGTCAACATCCCCTCGCAGGACATGATCATCGGTGTGTACTACCTCACCCAGGTCCGCGACGGCCTGCCCGGCGAGAACCACGTGTTCGCCAGCTTCGACGACGCGCTGCACGCCTATGACTGCCGCTCCGAGGTCGACATGCAGGCCAAGATCCAGGTCCGCGTGTCCGCCGAGAACGCCAACGTCATCAACGAGGACGGCACCCGTATCTTCCGCGTCAAGAACGGCAAGAACGAGTTTGTCGACTACGACGTCACCGGCAACAGGACCGCGCGCTTTGAGACCTCTATCGGCCGCATCATCTTCAACCGCCAGTGCCTGCCCGAAGACTACGAGTTCATGAACTACAAGATGGTCAAGGGCGATGTGGCCAAGCTGGTTGCCGACTGCTGCGATCGTTACCCCGAGGCCAAGGTCGGCCCGATTCTCGACGCCATCAAGTACTCCGGCTTCCACTACGCTACCCGCGCCGGCCTCACCATCTCGGTATGGGACGCTCTCATCCCTGCCGAGAAGCAGGAACTGCTCGATCGCGCCCAGGCCAACGTCGACCAGATCAACGAGTACTTCGAGGAGGGCTTCATCAACGAGACGGAGCGCCACATCGAAGTCGTTAACGAGTGGACCGCTTGTACCGACAAGGTCGCAGCGCTCATGCTCGACATGTTCGACGAGGAGAACCCGCTCTACATGATGGCCGACTCCGGCGCCCGTGGTTCTAAGACCCAGCTGCGTCAGCTCGGTGGCATGCGTGGCCTGATGGCAGACATGTCCGGCGAGACGATCGACCTTCCCATTAAGGCGAACTTCCGCGAGGGCCTGCTGCCGCTCGAGTACTTCATTTCGACCTACGGCGCCCGTAAGGGCCTGGTCGATACTGCATCCCACACCTCGGACTCTGGTTACCTGACCCGTCGTCTGGTCGACGTGGCCCAGGACGTCATCGTCCGCGAGGAGGACTGCGGTACGCACGAGGGCGTCACCTACAACCTCATCATTCCCGGCACCACCGACCTCAACACCGACCTCGTCGGCCGCTGCTTCATTGAGGACGTCGTGGCTCCCGATGGCACCGTGCTCTTTGAACAGGACGGCTACATCGAGAAGGTCGCCGACATCCAGAAGATGGTCGATGCGGGCCTCAAGAAGGTCAAGCTCCGCGCGCTGCTCACCTGCCGCTCCAAGTACGGCGTGTGCCAGAAGTGCTACGGCTGGGATCTTTCCACCCGTCGTCCGGTCGCCATCGGTACCGCGGTCGGCATTATTGCCGCCCAGTCCATCGGCGAGCCCGGTACGCAGCTTACGATGCGTACCATTCACTCCGGCGGCGTCGCTGGCGTCGACGATATTACGCAGGGTCTGCCTACGGTCAGCCGTATGTTCGATATCGTCGGCAACGTCAACGAGAAGATCCTGGGTCGCGAGGCCGAGCTGGCTCCGTACTCCGGTCACCTCTCGATTAAGCCCGAGAAGTCCGAGTACGTGCTGACGCTCACCGACTCCGAGGACCACACCCGTGTCCTCGACGAGCGTCGCGTCCCCGCTTCGGTGCGCTTTATGCCCGAGATCGAGGACGGCTGTGAGGTTCGCGCCGGCGACCAGATCACCAAGGGCTTCGTCAACTTCCGCAACCTGCGTAAGCTGACCGACATCGAGTCGACGATGCACACCTTCGTCGAGAGCGTTAAGGACGTCTACACCAGCCAGGGCGTCGACCTGAACGACAAGCACATCGAGGTGCTCGCACGTCAGATGCTGCGTCGCGTTCAGATCACCAACCCCGGCGACTCCAAGTACCTGCTTGGTCAGTACGTCGACCGCTATGAGTTCGCCGACGAGGTCGAGCGCGTTGCCCGTCTGGGCGGTCAGGCTCCTGTGGCCGAGCCCGTCATCCTGGGTACGCTCAAGGTCGCGTCCAACATCGACTCCTGGCTGTCGAGCGCTTCGTTCATCCGTACCGCTGGCGTCCTTACCGAGGCTGCCATTGAGGGCAAGGTCGATCACCTGCTCGACCTTAAGTCCAACGTCATCGTCGGTAAGAAGATCCCGGCTGGTACCGGCCTCAAGCCGTACGCCAACGCCAAGCTGACGTATCGCACGGCCGACGGCTATGTCGACATCGACGGCCCGGCTTCGCCCAACGCCAAGTCGCTGCCCGAGTGGGCTCCGGTTGAGCTCAAGGACCTGGACGAGCAGCTCCCGCAGCAGCTCGACTGGGCCGGCTACGACGAGTTCGGTGGTGCTGACGGTTCGTTCACCCGCAACGGCCACACCATCTCCGCCGAGAAGGCTCGTCTGTACCTGTTCGACGACCTGGGCGTGTCGCAGCGCTGGACCAACAAGTTCAGCGAGGTCGGCATCGAGACGGTTGGCGACCTGGTTGGCAAGTCCGAGGAGGATCTGCTGCGCATCGATGGCATCGGTGCCAAGGCGATCGAGGAGCTCCGTGACGGCCTCGAGGCCCACGATCTGCTCTACATCCTCGAGAACAACGACGACGTTGCCGACGAGGAAGACCTCTCGCAGCTGCTGCAGATGGTCTTTAGCCCCGACGGTCCGGACGATATCCTGCTGGGTACCTCCGCTCCGACGCATCACGCCGACGCCGACGAGGAGCTCCTGGGCGCCCCGATCGACGACAAGAAGGCTCCCGCCAACGGTGCCATCAACGAGGACATGGCGTCCCTCGACGAGCTGCTCAACCAGCTCGTGGACACCGACGACGCCGAAGAGGCCAAGGACAACGACGAGGAGTAATTTCCTAGTACGTTAACCGCCCTTCCAAAGACCCGTTTCCCAACAGGGAAGCGGGTCTTTTTTTGGTGAGAAACGTTGCCCCAACGAGCACGCCGGATTCCCGGGCTGGGCGGCACAGGGGTTAAGTTTGTCGCGAGTTCCGCACGAGCCGGAGGCCACTTAATGTGGCCTCCGTGCGAGCCAGGACTGTAGAGCAGCAAACTTAACCCCTGTGCCGCCCGGCCCGGGAATCAGCTCCCGCGCACAGGAGGGGATTCCTTTTGTGTAGGCTTTGCGGAAATGTGCCAATTTTGGGATACGCCCGGCGGCGTGGTCTGTTGACGGCACAGCTAACGGCACGTATCCTATCGAACTGCGTGTTTCGTAGGGGGATGCTGACCCCTCGATTCAAGCCGTTGCACTTTACAGAAAGCTGGAATCATTCGAGAAGGAGTACGCTTTGCCTACTATTAACCAGCTGGTTCGCCAGGGCCGTCGTTCCGTGCCCAAGAAGTCCAAGAACGCTGCTCTGCAGCACAACTCCCAGAAGCGCGGCGTGTGCACCCGTGTCTTCACCACGAGCCCCAAGAAGCCGAACTCGGCTCTTCGTAAGGTTGCCCGTGTTCGCCTCGTCAACGGCATCGAAGTTACCGCTTACATCCCGGGTGAGGGCCACAACCTGCAGGAGCACTCCATCGTGCTCGTCCGCGGCGGTCGTGTCCGTGACCTCCCTGGTGTCCGTTATCACGTCATCCGTGGCGCCTACGACGCTGCTCCGGTCCAGAACCGTATGCAGGCCCGTTCCAAGTACGGTGCTAAGCGCCCCAAGGCCAAATAAGCCAGATAACGTTTTGATACTTTCGCCGTGTGCCGCCTAAGCGCCGCACGGTAGACACTTAAGGAGATTTCACATGCCGCGTCGTGCAGCAGCTAATCGTCGTGAGGTTCAGCCTGACGCCGTTTACAACAACCGCCTGGTGACTCAGCTCATCAACAAGGTCCTTCTTGACGGCAAGAAGGCCACCGCTGAGCGCATCGTTTACACCGCTTTCGAGATCGTTGCCGAGAAGTCCGAGGGTGGCGACGCTCTCGCTACCTTCAAGAAGGCTATGGACAACGTCAAGCCCACGCTCGAGGTTAAGCCCAAGCGTGTCGGTGGCGCTACCTATCAGGTCCCGATGGAGGTCAACTCCCGTCGTTCCACCGCTCTGGGTATCCGCTGGATCGTCAACTTCTCCCGCGCTCGCAAGGAGAAGACCATGGCCGAGCGTCTCGCCAACGAGATCCTCGACGCTTCCAACGGCCTGGGCGCTTCCGTCAAGAAGCGTGAGGACGTCTTCAAGATGGCCGAGGCCAACCGCGCGTTCTCTCACTATCGTTGGTAAGTTAAGGTAAGGAACTAACATGGCTAAGCCTAAGTACAAGCTTTCCGATACCCGTAACATCGGCATCATGGCTCACATCGATGCTGGTAAGACCACCACGACCGAGCGTATTCTTTACTACACCGGTAAGACCCACAAGATCGGTGAGGTCCATGAGGGCGCTGCCACCATGGACTGGATGGTTCAGGAGCAGGAGCGCGGCGTAACCATTACCTCCGCTGCTACCACGTGCTTCTGGAACAAGGACGGTAAGGACTACCGCATCCAGATCATCGATACCCCGGGCCACGTTGACTTCACCGCCGAGGTCGAGCGCTGCCTGCGCGTCCTCGATGGCGCTGTCGCCGTCTTCGACGCCGTTGCCGGCGTTCAGCCCCAGTCTGAGACCGTTTGGCGTCAGGCTTCCACCTTCAACGTCCCCCGCATCGCCTTCATCAACAAGTATGACCGCGTGGGCGCTGACTTCTTCAACGCTATCGAGACCATGAAGGATCGTCTCGACGCTAACGCCGTGGCCGCTCAGGTCCCGATGGGTGCCGAGGACAACTTCTGGGGCGTCATCGACCTGGTTACCATGACTGCATGGGACTTCAAGGCCGACGACAAGGGCATGACCTACCCCGAGCCGATGGACGAGATCCCGGCTGAGTTCGCCGACATCGCTGCCACCAAGCGCGAGGAGCTCCTCGACGCTGCTGCCAGCTTTGACGACGAGCTCATGGAGAAGATCCTCATGGAGGAGGACTTCACCGTCGAGGAGCTCAAGGCTGCTCTGCGCAAGGGCGTTCTGGCCAACGAGCTCAACCTCGTCTTCGTGGGTTCCGCCTACAAGAACAAGGGCGTTCAGGAGCTGCTCGACGCTGTCGTCGACTACCTGCCCAGCCCGCTTGACGTTGAGGCCGTCACCGGTACCGATCCGGACACCGGTGAGGAGATCCAGCGTCATCCTTCCTTCGACGAGCCCTTCTCCGGCCTGGTCTTCAAGATCATGACCGACCCGTTCGTCGGTAAGCTCACCTACGTCCGCGTTTACTCCGGCCGCGCCGAGTCCGGCTCCTACGTTGTCAACGCTTCCAACGGTCAGCGCGAGCGCCTCGGCCGCATCCTCGAGATGAACGCTGCCGAGCGTATCGACCGTGACGACGCTGCCGCCGGCGACATCGTCGCTTGCGTCGGCTTTAAGAACTCCACCACCGGTGACACCCTGTGCGCCGAGGGCAAGGAGATTGTCCTCGAGAAGATCGAGTTCGCTAAGCCCGTTATCGACGTTGCCATCGAGCCCAAGACCAAGGCCGAGCAGGACAAGATGTCCCTTGCTCTGACCAAGCTCGCCGAGGAGGACCCGACCTTCCAGGTGTCCACCAACCACGAGACCGGCCAGACCATCATCGCCGGCATGGGCGAGCTGCACCTCGAGATCATCGTCGACCGTCTGCTCCGTGAGTTCAAGGTTGACGCTAACGTTGGTAAGCCCCAGGTTGCTTACCGCGAGACCGCTGGTCACGATGTCGAGAAGGCTGAGGGCAAGTTCGTCCGTCAGTCCGGTGGTCGCGGTCAGTACGGCCACGCCGTCATCAAGCTCGAGAAGATGGAGGAGGGCTTCGGCTACGAGTTCGTCAACGCTATCGTCGGCGGCGTCGTCCCCAAGGAGTACATCCCGTCCATCGACAAGGGCATCCAGGAGGCCCTGAACACCGGTGTTATCGCCGGCTTCCCGGTCCTCGACGTCAAGGTCACCCTGTTCGACGGTTCTTACCACGAGGTCGACTCCTCCGAGGCCGCCTTCAAGATCGCCGGTTCCATGGCTATCAAGGACGCCCTCAAGAAGTCCGATCCGCAGCTGCTCGAGCCGATCATGGCTGTCGAGGTCGAGACCCCCGAGCAGTACATGGGCGACGTTATGGGCAACCTCTCCGGTCGCCGCGGCAAGATCGAGGGCATGGAGGATCGCAAGAACAGCAAGCTCATCCGTGCCAAGGTGCCGCTGGGCGAGATGTTCGGTTACGCTACCGACCTTCGCTCCCAGACCCAGGGCCGTGCATCCTACACGATGCAGTTCGACTCTTATGAGCCCGCGCCCAAGTCCATCGTGGACGAGGTCATGAGCAAGAACGCCTAAGTTCGAGCTCCCTGTTACGTAATCCGCGAGAACATCTCTCGCACTCTTTGGAGGTTTAAGTTGGCTACCCAGAAGATCCGCATTCGCCTCAAGGGCTATGATCACGAGGTCGTCGATCAGTCCGCGAAGCTCATTGTCGAGACCGCTCAGAAGACCGGCGCTCGCGTTTCCGGTCCTGTCCCCCTGCCCACCGAGCGCAACCTGTACACGGTTATCCGCTCGCCGCACGTGAACAAGGACTCCCGTGAGCAGTTCGAGATGCGCACCCACAAGCGCCTCATCGACATCCTCGACCCCACCTCGGGCACCGTTGATTCGCTCATGCGTCTCGACCTCCCCGCTGGCGTCGACATCGACATCAAGCTCTAAGCGATATCGCTCATAGCTTACAGAGCCCCGCTGCCATTACGGTAGCGGGGCTCTTTTGTTTTGAACGGTGACCTTGGGGCCCGGGTAATGCGGTCGAATGGGTGGCTATGGCGCCCTATTCGCTTAAGGGACGCAGCGATGCCTCCTCAAAATGGAAGGATCGCAAGCCGTCTTCTGTCTCGATGCACGCGCGACCAAAATCATCGACCGTTTGGAAGATGCCATGCGCCAGCTCGTCCCCAGCGGGGGAGCGGGCGGTAACGCGCTCTCCAATCCAATTGAGATGAGCGATATATTCGCCGCGGACGGGCGCGAGCGGTCCGGCGTCTTCTTCCATGGCGTTGAGACGCTCTGCCCACGCATTTACAGCATTCACGACCGCGTGATAGACCTCCCTGAGTAGCACATCGACGGTGGGAACATTCTCGTTGAGGTCTGAGAGGCCGATTGCCGGCAGACCGCCATCGGGAACCTCTGAGGGCACATAGTTCACATTGACGCCAATGCCGCAGACGGCGAAAGGTTTGCCTTCGTTATCGCGTGCGGCCTCGACTAGAATGCCCCCGAGCTTGCGCCCTCGCGCGACGAGGTCGTTGGGCCATTTGAGGCCGATCTCGTTAGCAAGACCCTGCTTTTCGAGCGCCTCGAGCACCGCTAGGCCGCTGACGGCGGCAAGACCAGAGTACTTGGCGGAATCAACACGTGGACGTAGGACAATCGAGAGCAACAGGTTGCCGGCGGTTGAATCCCACTTGTGGCCGCGTCGGCCGCGTCCTGCCGTTTGCGCGTGGGCGGCAAGTCCCATGCCGTGCGGCGCACCCTGTTTTCCTGCTTCGAGCAGGTCATCGTTGGTCGATCCGGTTACGTCGACCACCGTTAATTTAGCATCCATAACGGCTGCTACCTCCTTAATGAATAAGTGAATAACGCAATGGTGTCGAGAGACAGACGCAATGTGAAGCCTTTGTCGCATTTGGACAATTTAATGTTAACACGTCAACAACGACTGAAATGCGCTATCCTCTCTTGGTCGATGTAAACACGTCAACAACTCAAAGGAGGTTAGTGATGGGTTTCACGATACTGGGAACGGGCTCGGCTCTTCCCGAGCGCAGTGTTTCCAACGACGAGCTGTCCGAGTTCCTGGACACCTCGGATGAGTGGATTTTTACCCGCACGGGGATCAAGAGCCGCCATGTGTGCACCGCCGAGTCACTCGACGACCTTGCCGTGGCAGCGAGCGAGCAAGCGCTCCAGACGTCCGGAATCGATGCGAGCCAGCTGGATCTTATCGTCTGCTCGACGACGACGGGCGATCATCTCGTTCCTGCCGAAGCGTGCGCCGTTGCTGAGCGCCTGGGTGCCACATGTCCAGCCTTCGACGTTTCGGCGGCTTGTGCAGGCTTCGTATTTGCGCTCGATGTCGCCGAGGGCCATATCGCCCGCGGTCGCGCCAAGCACGTGCTGGTCGTTGCCGCCGAGCAGATGACGCGCGCGCTCGATTGGACCGACCGTGCCACGTGCGTGCTCTTTGGCGATGGCGCGGGTGCTGCGGTCATAGAGGCTGGGGGAGAGAATCCCCTTGCTGTTGAGCTTTCGACGTCGCCTGACGTCGAAACACTGCGCGTCCCCGGTCTGGTCGGCACCTCGCCGTTTAAGGACTCCGCAGATAGCGCGAGCGTGCTGTCCATGAATGGTCGCCGCGTGTTCAAGTTCGGCGTCAACGCCATCTGCGACACGGTCCATAAGCTTGCAAGCGATGCGGGCATTTCGGTCGAAGACATCGATCATTTTGTATTCCATCAGGCTAACGAACGAATCCTGAGTCAGGCGGTCAAGCGCCTGGGCGTGCCGGACGAGCGCGTGGTTCGAACGCTACGCGAGACCGGCAACATTTCGAGCGCCTGCATTCCCTTTGCGCTTGACCGGCTGGCACGTACCGACGCACTGAATGAGGATGACACCATCGCCCTCGTTGGATTTGGCGCCGGCCTGGATATAGGTGGCTATCTGCTTCGTTGGAAGTAGTCGCACATAGGAAATAAAAACGCCCCTAGGGCACAAACAAAGGAGAACTACCATGGCAGACCAGAAGACCTTCGAGCGCGTTTGCGACATTATCCGCGAGACCGCTGGCCTTGACGACGTCGAGATGAAGCCCGAGTCCACGCTCGAGGAGATTGGCCTCGACAGTCTGGGCACCGTCGAGATCCTCGTCGCCGTCGAGGACGAGTTTGGCATTGAGCTCGATACCGAGGAGAACCCCAAGACGGTCGGCGAGTTCGTCGATACGGTCGAGGCGGCATTGGAGAAGTAGTGATGCTCAAGTCTCCTCTCTGCGATCTGCTCGGCATCGAAAAACCCGTGTTCCAGGGTGGCATGGCCTGGATTGCCGATGCCTCGCTGGCATCTGCCGTGTCCGAGGCGGGCGGCTTAGGCATTATCGCGGCCATGAATGCCGACGCAAACTGGCTGCGCGATCAGATTCACGAGCTGCGCGCCAAGACGGATAAGCCTTTTGGCGTGAACGTCATGCTTATGAGCCCGTTTGCCGACGAGGTCGCACAGGTTGTGATCGACGAGCAAGTGCCGGTCGTCGTGACGGGTGCCGGCAATCCCACCAAGTACATGAAGGCCTGGAACGATGCAGGTATCAAGGTCATACCCGTCGTGGCTTCGGTGGCGCTGGCGCGTCTCGTGGCGCGTCGCGGAGCAACTGCCGTGGTTGCCGAGGGCACCGAATCAGGCGGCCATATTGGCGAGACCTCGACGATGCCACTGGTGCCGCAGGTTGTCGATGCAGTCGATATTCCCGTGGTTGCGGCTGGCGGCATCGCCGATGGCCGCGGCGTGGCGGCCGCTTTTATGCTCGGCGCTGTCGGCGTCCAGGTGGGAACACGCTTTCTGGTCGCAAACGAGTGCACCGTATCCGAACAGTACAAAGAGCTGGTGCTCAAGGCGGGCGACACGTCGACGCGTGCGACCGGTCGCTCGACGGGACATCCGGTTCGCGCTCTCAAGAGCCCCTTTACCAACGCGTATGCCAAGAACGAGGCGGCGGGCGCAAGCCCCGAGGAACTCGGGGCCATGGGCACGGGCGCGCTTCGTAAAGCCGCAAAGGACGGTAATTACGAAGAGGGTTCGTATTTGTGCGGACAGATTGCTGGCATGGTCAACGAGCGCCAGAGCGCACGCGAGATCGTCGACAATCTGGTCGATGGCGCCGAGCATGTCCTGAAGGGTGCGTCCGCATGGGTAGCGTAGCGTTTCTGTTTGCCGGTCAGGGTGCCCAGCACCCCGCGATGGGCGTCGACCTCATCGAAGCATCGCCGGCGGCTGCCGAGGGGTTTGCAATCGCCGATGAGGTGCGCCCGGGGACCAGCGAGCAGTGTCGGAGCGCCTCGAAAGAGGAGCTCTCGCAGACCGAGAACACGCAGCCTTGCGTGTTCGTGCACGACTTGGCTGTCGCCGTCGCCCTGCGCGAGCGCGGCGTGGTGCCTGCCGCCTGTGCGGGATTCTCGCTGGGCGAGGTCGCTGCACTCACCTTTGCGGGGGCATTCGATACACGAGCGGGTTTTGAGCTCGTGTGTAAGCGCGCGGCGCTTATGGCCGCGGCGGCCGAGCGTCACCCCGGCGGCATGCGCGCCGTCATCAAGCTCGATGCGGCGCAAGTCGAGAACCTGGCTGCGCAGGCCGGCGAGGACTGCTGGCCGGTCAACTACAACAGCCCGCAGCAGACGGTTGTTGCCGGAGCGCCCGAGGCACTGCAGGAGCTCGACGTCCTAGTAAAAGAGGCCGGCGGCCGCGCTATGAAAGTCGCGGTGTCGGGTGCATTTCATAGCCCCTATATGGCCGAGGCGACTGAGGGGCTGGCGACGTATATCCAAGCCGGTCACGCGCCGTCCCCGCTGCTGATTCCGGTCATGGCAAACATGACGGCGGCGCCCTATCCGGCGGACCCGCGAGCAATGTCGGATGTCTTGGCCAACCAGGTGAGCCATGCCGTGCGCTGGGTCGACACGCTGCATACTCTGCAGGATCAGGGTATCGACACGTTTATTGAGGTCG
Organism: uncultured bacterium; assembly: GCA_905215815.1. Lineage (GTDB taxonomy): Bacteria > Actinomycetota > Coriobacteriia > Coriobacteriales > Coriobacteriaceae > Collinsella. The sequence goes on from CAJMRN010000045.1 coordinate 13,021, forward strand.
GCCCCGGCAAAACGCTGTCGGGCCTGGTCAAGCGTACGCTGAGCGACGTTCGTGTGTATTCGTGCGAAACGGCCGAGCAGGTCGCAGCTATTGCCGACGAGCTCGCATAGTCCACAGGGCTGTAACCCGAAAGGAATGACATGGGCAACTTGAACAACGGCGCGCTCGAGCGCAACGACTCACGTCGCGTGGCACTGGTCACGGGCGGCTCGCGGGGTATCGGCCGCGCCTGCGCTGTCGGTCTGGCGGAGGACAGCTTTGATATCGCCGTCGTCTATGCCGGTGGCGTCGATGCGGCGCGCGAGACGTGCGAAGCCTGCGCGGCCGCTGGTGCCACAGCTCGCGCGTATCAATGCGATGTGGCCGACCCCGCTGCCGTCAACGCATGCATGGAGACGGTCCTCAACGACTTTGGCTCCATTTGGGCGCTCGTCAACAACGCCGGCATCACGCGCGACGGCCTGCTCATGCGTATGGGTGACGATGCCTTCGACCGCGTGCTCGATGTCAATCTCAAGGGCACGTTCAATACGACGCGCGCGCTCACCAAGACCTTTATGCGCCAGCGCGGCGGTTGCGTCATCAACATGAGCTCGGTTGTGGGCCTGATGGGCAATGCCGGGCAGGCCAACTACGCTGCCTCCAAGGCGGGCGTGATCGGCCTGACCAAGGCGGTGGCGCGCGAGCTTGCGCCCCGCGGCGTTCGAGTGAACGCGGTTGCCCCCGGGTTTGTCGAGACGGATATGACGGCAAAGCTCTCGGAAAAGGTTCGCGCGGCAACCGAGGAGCAGATTCCCCTTAAGCGTATGGCGCAGCCCGAGGAGGTGGCCGGTGTGGTGCGCTTTTTAGCGAGCGATGCGGCTGCCTACATTACGGGCGAGGTCGTGCGCGTCGACGGCGGAATGGCGATGTAGAAACCAGAGCCGAAGAACGGCTTGGATGAGGAGACCATGATGGAACAGAGAGTTGCAATCACCGGCATCGGTGCCGTATCGCCGCTCGGCAACACCGCGCTTGCCACCTGGGCGGCAATGTGCGCCGGCACGTGTGGCATCGGCCCGATCACGCACTTCGATACCGATGCGTTTGCCGTTAAGGTGGCGGCCGAGGTCAAGGGCTTTGACGGCAACGAGTACTTTGGCAAGCGTGACGCCAAGCACCTGGACCCCTGCGTTCAGTTTGCCCTGGCAGCGTCGGACGAGGCCATGCACGATGCGGGCTTTGATGTCGAGGGCACCATCGATTGCGAGCGCCTGGGCGTCTACGTGGGTTCAGGCGTGGGCGGCATGCAGACGCTTGTCGACAACGTTCACACGATCGCCGATCGCGGGCCTCGTCGCGCATCGCCCTATATGATCGCGATAATGATCCCCAACATGGCATCGGGCAATATCGCGATCCGTCACAAGGCAAAGGGCCCGACCCTGCCCGTGGTGACCGCGTGCGCGACCTCGGCCCATGCCGTGGGCGAGGCGTTCCGCGCCATCAAGCACGGCTATGCCGATGCAATCCTGGCTGGCGGCGCCGAGGCCGCAATCATCCCCGATGCCGTTGCGGGCTTTACGTCCTGCCGTGCTCTCACCACTAATCCTGACCCGTCGACGGCATGCCGTCCGTTCGATGCAGACCGCGACGGCTTTGTGATGGGCGAAGGCGCCTGTGTGCTCGTGCTCGAGGGCATGGAGCACGCACAGGCCCGCGGTGCACACATTTATGCCGAGGTCGTGGGCTACGGCAACACCGATGACGCCTATCACATCACGAGCCCCGACCCGGACGCGGCAGGTATTGCCCGTGCGATATCGCTGGCGGTGGCCGAGGGCGACGTTAAGCCTTCCGAGGGCCTCTACATCAATGCCCACGGCACCTCGACCAAACTCAACGATTCGTCCGAGACGGCGGGCATCAAACGGGCGCTCGGCGAGGATGCGGCACGCGCCGCGCACGTCTCGTCGACCAAGTCGATGACCGGCCATATGATCGGTGCCACGGGCGCCATCGAGGTCATGGCATGTGCCATGGCGCTCGAGCAGGGCGTGGTGCCGCCGACCATTAACTACCACACGCCCGATCCCGCCTGCGATCTTGATTACACGCCCAATCGCGCGGTTCGCGCCGACCTTACCTGGGCGCTTTCGACCAACCTGGGCTTTGGCGGACACAATGCCGCCATCGCACTGCGTAGATATACGAGGAGCTAGAGCATGGATTCCAAAAGACTTGCCGAGATAGCCGATGTGATGGAGGACCGCGGCCTCACGCGCGTGCGTGTTGAGGAGCCCGATGGCACCGCGGTCGAGCTCGAGCGCGCGAGTGCCGCGCAGCCGGTTGCCGTGCCCATGCCTATGCCGGGTGCCGTGACTGCTCCGGCGGTGGCTCCTGTCGCCATGCCTGCCACCGCACCGGAACCCGCCGCGCAGACACCTGCCGCCGTGTCGGAGCCTAAGGGCACCGAGGTGACTGCTCCCATGGTCGGCGTTTTCTATGCTGCCCCGGCGCCGGGCGACGAGCCGTTTGTGCGCGTGGGCTCCAAGGTCAAGGCCGGCGAGACCCTCTGCATCATCGAGGCCATGAAGGTTCTCAACGAGGTGACGGCCGAGGCAGACGGCGAGGTGCTCGAGATCTGCGTGGCCGACGGCGACCTCGTGGAGTTTGGCAGCTGCCTCATGAGGATCGGATAGGTGATATCCATGAACAAAGAAGAGCTCAAGAAGCTGTTGCCGCATCGTGAGCCGATGCTTTTGCTTGACGAAGCCGAGCTGGTGGGCGACGAGGCCCACGGCAAGATCACGATTACGGGCGACGAGTACTTTTTGCAGGGGCATTTTCCGGGAAACCCGGTGGTCCCCGGCGTGATTCAGTGCGAGATGCTCGCCCAGAACTGCTGCGTGCTGCTGATGGGCGATGAGGAGGCGCGCGGCGCGACGCCGTTCTACACGAGTCTGGACAAGGTGCGCTTTAAGCGTCCGGTGCGCCCGGGCGACACGGTGAATCTGGTGTGCTCCATCACGCGTGCGCGCGGGCCGTTCCGCTTTGCGACAGGTACTGCGAGCGTTAACGGTGAGGTTTGCTGCCGCGCCGATATGTCTTTTGCACTCATGCACGAAAAGTAGGGAAGTTTTCATGTTCGACAAAGTGCTCATCGCCAACCGCGGCGAAGTCGCGGTCCGTGTTATCCGCGCGTGCCGCGATATGGGCATCAAGACCGTCGCCGTTTATTCCACGGTCGATGCGGACGCGTTGCACGTGCAGCTTGCCGACGAGGCGTATTGCATCGGCGG
>CAJMRN010000046.1 GCA_905215815.1 uncultured bacterium
CTCGCACTGGTTCTCCTGCGGGCAGACGCGGCCGCAGATAGCGGGAAGCATGGAGTCCTCGCGGATAGTATCGAGGGCGCCGCCAAAGTCCTTCGCACGGATCTGCTCGATAAAGCGGGGGATGTTGATGTTGACGGGGCAGCCCTCAACACAGAACGGCTTCTTGCAGTTGAGGCAGCGCTCGGCCTCGGCCAGCGCCATCTCCTCGGTAAAGCCCTTGTCGACGGGGCGGAAGTCGCAGGCGCGCTCGGCAGCCGGCTCCTCGTTATCGGGGGTGCGGGGCGACTTCATATCGGCAACGAAACGACCGTTAACTAGTGGCATGCGCAGCTCTTTTCCTCATAGGCCTTGAGGGACTCGCCCTCTTCGGAACGGTAAGCGGCCTGGCGGGCACGAAGGTCATCCCAGTCGACCAGGGTGGCATCGAAGTCGGGGCCGTCGACGCAAGCGAACTTGGTCACGCCGCCTACCTCGACGCGGCAGCAGCCGCACATGCCGGTGCCGTCAACCATGATGGGGTTGAGCGACGCGGTGATGGGGGTGTCGTACTTCTGGGCGGTGAGGGTCGAGAACTTCATCATCGGAACGGGGCCGACGCAGAAGACCTGGCTCACGGCCTTGTCCTGCAGCAGGCGCTCCAGCGGAGCGGTGACAACGCCCTGCTCGCCGTAGGAGCCGTCGTCAGTGGTGATGTGGATGTGGTCCTCGTCGAGGAGCTCGCGGAACTGGTCCTCCATGAGCAGGAGGTCCTTGGTGCGGGCGCCCATGATGGCGTGCACCTCGTGGCCGGTCTCGACCAGGTGCTTGGCGACCGGGAAGGCAATTGCCAGGCCGACGCCGCCGCCAATGACGGCGCAGGGGCCCTCGGCCATCTCGGTGGGAACGCCCAGCGGGCCCACGACGTCGCGCAGCGACTCGCCGGCCTCGTAGGTGGAAAGCATCTCGGTGGTCTTGCCGATCACCATGAAGATGAACTCGACCCAGCCCTCGTCACCGTTCCAGCCGGCCAGGGTAAACGGGACGCGCTCGCCCGTCTCGTTGGCGCGAACCATGAGGAACTGTCCAGCGTGCGCATGCTTGGCGATTGCGGGCGCCTCGATGCGGAACTTGAACACCTTCTCCGAGAACTGCGTCTTCTCCAGGATCTTATACATAGAACCCCTCTCTTGTTAGGGCGACCGAACCGTGCCTCCACGGAAATGGACGGTAGCCCGAATAAAACCGTACGCGCACAGGCGTTGTGCAAACATACGGTGCAAATTATACCCTCATGGACATGTCGCTTACGTGTATCTTTGGCAGGCGGGAAAAGTGACCTAGCGCAAAGAGGCGAGTATATTTTGGCGGGTTTTATCAGGTAAAACAGCAAAGGGGGCCGGCCTCGTGCTTCGGTGAGGCCGGCCCCCTTTGGAGCGCTGCATATGTATGGCGGCACGGGGTTTATCACAGTGCGGCTGCCGCGGCGTTTCCGCAGATAAAACCTGCCAAAATAAACCTGTCCCTAAATGGTAGGTTTTAGTGCTTGCCGTTGGCGGAGGCGGCGCCGTTGACGTGGTCGCGGGCATAGATCACGCCGTGCACGATTGCCAGACCGGCGGCATCTGCGGCGCGGGCACAGGTGTCCTGGAAGTCCTCGGCCTCGCGGGCGCGCAGCTGCTTGAGCACGTAGTCGGCGACAGCCATCTTGCCGGGAGGGTTGCCGATGCCGGTGCGGATGCGGCTGAAGTCGCGACTGCCCATCTTGTCGATGATGGAACGCAGGCCATTGTGACCGGCGTGGCCGCCGCCTACCTTGACGCGTACGTCGCCGGCGGGAATGTCGAGCTCATCGTGGATCACGAGCAGCTCCTCGGCCTTGATCTTGTACTCGCGGCAAAGCTTGGAGATGGGACCGCCCGAGGTATTCATGTACGACTGCGGCTTGACCAGCACAATCTGGCGCTTGCCACCCTCTTCCTCGGGATCGTTGATGTTGATGAGCGCGACCTCGGCGCCTGCCTGGTTTTTCCAGTACGTGACACCGGCCTGACGGGCCAACTCGTCGATTGCTTTGAAGCCAGCGTTGTGGCGGGTCTCGGCATATTCCTCGCCAGGGTTGCCAAGTCCGGCAACCATGCGAATCTTGAGCGGCTGTGCAGCTGCCATATGCTTCCTTTCGTTACACAAAAGTTTAATCAACGACAAAGGCTACCACGCCCGCCGAAGGCGAGGAAAGGTTGCAGCAAAGTCATTTCAGAAAACAGCTGCCCCGAGACAGCAGGAAGCCCCGGACACGCCGGGAGGGGTTATCAAAGCGAACATCCCGCAGCCGCAAAGCGGCGAGGACGTTCGCGTGATAACCCCGCAGGCGCGTCCGGGGCTTCCGGAGGGATGCGAGGGTCGAGCGACTACAGCGCGAAGTCGCCGCCGACGAGCGTGGAGACGGGCTCCTCGTGGTAAACGGCGGAGATGGCCTGAGCGAACTCCTCGGCGACCGAGATGGTCTTAATCTTGCCGCCGACCTCGACGGGGATGGCATCGGTGACGACGCACTCGACGATGGGGGCATCGTTCAGGCGCTCGATAGCCGGGCCCGAGAAGATGCCGTGGGTGGCGCACACGTAGATGTCGCCGGCGCCCATGGCCTTGAGCTCCTTGACGTTGGCGCACAGGGTGCCAGCGGTGTCGATCATGTCGTCGTTGATGATGCAGGTCTTGCCCTTGATGTCACCGATGATGCCCATGACCTCGGCGGCGTTGTGGCGCGGACGGCCCTTGTGGGCGATGGCCAGGTCGCAGCCGAGCATGTCGGACAGCTTCTTGGCGGCCTTGGCACGACCCACGTCGGGGGAGACGACAACCAGGTTGTCGGTGTCGAAGTGCATGTCGTTGTAGTACTGGCCAAACAGCGGCAGTGCGGACAGGTGGTTAACCGGGATATCGAAGAAGCCCTGGATCTGGCCCTGGTGCAGGTCGAGGGTGATGATGCGGTTGACGCCGGCGCGCTCGAGCAGGTTGGCGACGAGGCGGGCGGTGATGGGCTCGCGCGGGCCAGCCTTGCGGTCCTGGCGGGCATAGCCGTAGTGGGTGATGACGGCGGTGATGGAGCGGGCGGATGCGCGCTTGGCAGCGTCGGTGGCGATGAGCAGCTCCATGAGCATGTCGTTGACGTTGCCGCCGGCCACGGACTGAATCAGGAAGACGTCGGCGCCGCGGACGGTCTCGTCGTAGCGGGCGTAAATCTCACCATTGGCGAACTGCTTTAGCGTAAGGCCCGAAAGCTCGACCCCAAGGTACTCAGCGATCTTCTGAGCGAGGGGACGGTTGGAGGAACCGGAATACACGCGGATGGACTTGCGCATATTCTCCGACTTCTCGGGATCATTAATCGGCATTACCCTTCTCCTTTATATATCGAATGCCATATAGATGCCTTTTTGCATTGTAACCGCGCGGCGGGGTTAATCGGGTCTTGATAACGTCTTTACCGTCAACGGACACGAACCGACCACTCATTCTGTCGCGCAGGTCAGCATAGAAAAAGGAGCCGTCCCCATGGGAACAGCTCCTTAGATGCTTGGTAAAACGTTATACCTCGTCGTCTTCGTGCAGACGGCGGCGATAATCGGCGGCCCAGCCCTCAATATTTACCTGACGGGCGCGGCCCAGGCCGAGTGCGTCAGCCGGGACCGGCTCGGTGATGACGGAGCCGGCGGCCACGAGTGCGCCGTCGCCAATCTGGGCGGGCGCGACCATCATGGTGTCGGAGCCGATGAAGGCATCCTTGCCGATGACGGTCTTGTGCTTGTGCACGCCGTCGTAGTTGCAGGTGATGGAGCCCGCGCCCACGTTGACGCCAGAACCCATGGTGGTGTCGCCGATGTAGGACAGGTGCGGCACCTTGGAGCCCTCGCCGATCGTGGACTTCTTGATCTCCACGTGCGTGCCGGCTTTGGAGCCGTCGAGCATGTGGGTGCCCGGGCGCAGGTAGGCGCGCGGGCCGCAGTCGACGCCGTTCTCGATGACAGCCTCGATGGCGATGGTCTCATCGATGGTGCAGCCGCTGCCGACGGTAGTGTCGGTGAGGCGGCTGTTGGGGCCGAGCTGGCACTCCTCGCCCACGGTGACATGGCCGATCAAATGCGTCTGCGGCCACACGACGGTGTCGCGGCCGATAACGGCATCGGGGCCGATCCAAGCCTGTGTGGGGTCGATGAAGGTAACGCCCTCGGCCATCCAGTGCTCGTTGATGCGGTCGCGCGCGATGGCGGTGAGCTGCGCGAGCTGGATGCGGCTGTTGACGCCCAGGCCGTCGCGGTAGTCGTCGCAGTGGAAGATGGAGACTGCCTGGCCGTGGCCTTTGAGGATCTCGAGCATGTCGGGCAGATAGTACTCGGACTGCGCGTTGTCGTTGCCGATCTCGTCAATGTGGGCGGCGAGCTGCGCGCCGTCGAAGGCGTAGCAGCCTGCGTTGCACTCGAGCAGCGTGGCGGCCTGCTCGGGCGTGCAGTCCTTCTGCTCGATGATGCGCTCGATCTGGCCGTCGGCGCCCAGCTTGATGCGGCCGTAACCGAAGGGGTCGGGCGGGGTCATGGTCATGACGGTGCAGGCGAGCTCGCCGGTAGCGACGGTCTGCGCGAACTTGGCGACAGTGTCGGCGGTGATGAGCGGCAGGTCGCCGTTGAGCACGACGACGGGGCCTTGCGTGATGCCGCAGGCCTCGAGCGCGACCTTTACGGCGTGGCCGGTGCCCAGGCGCTCGGTCTGCTCGACGCACTCGACCTTGGTGGCGCTGTTGGCGTAGGCGCCGTCGATAAGGGCGCGCATCTCGTCGGCGTGGCTGCCGATGACGACCACGACGCGGCTGCAGCCGGCCTTGATGGTGGCATCGACGATCCACTGGACCATGGGCTTACCCAAGATCTTGTGCGAAACCTTGCAGTGGTTCGACTTCATGCGGGTGCCCTCGCCGGCAGCGAGGATAATTGCGGTTGCGTCCATGTGATCTCCTGTTACGTTATAGAGACGTGTGTTTGGAAACGATACACGGCGCAATATGATACCGCAGGCATATGATGAGCACGTAACGATTGACGCGCGACGGCCGATGTCGCTGCCACCGGCGTGATGTTTGCGCTGGCTGTGTATGGCGGCGGCGCTGCGGCGTTGACGTTTTGAGCGAGGGGATGGGGGGTGCCCGTGGACATCATGCGAGAGGAATCGGGCAACGAGCCCGTCGCGGCATTTTCGATGTCGCATCCGGCGGTGCCGGCGCTCTACATGGTGCTGACGCTGGGACTCACCATGTTCTCGATGCAGCCGGTGCTGATTGCGCTGTCGCTTGCGGGTGGGTTGGCGTACGGGTTTGCGACGCGCGGCGCCGTGCGTACGTTGGGGGCGCTTCGCTGGCAGCTGCCGGTGATTTTGATCATCGCGGTGCTCAATCCGCTGTTTAGCGCCTCGGGCTCGACGGAGCTGTTCCGTATTGGCATGCGCGCGGTGTATCTGGAGAGTATGGTATACGGCCTGTGCATGGGCGGGCTGTTTGTGGCGAGCGTGCTGTGGTTTGAGGCTGCGGCGTCGATGCTTAGCTACGACAAGGTGCTTGCGCTTTTGGGTAACACCGCGCCGGTGATCGCGCTCATGATCTCGATGTGCATGCGGCTTATCCCGCAGTTTTTGCGCCGCGGTCGTACGGTACTGGCGGTGCAGGATGCGATTGATGTGCCGGGGCGTGCGTCGGCCGACCCCGTGCGTTCGCGCCTACGGGCATCGAGCGTGTTGATGGGCTGGGGCATGGAGGATTCGCTGGAGCGCGCGGACGCCATGCGCTCCCGTGGGTGGGGTGCCGCGACGCGCCGCACGACGTACGCGCGGTATCGGCTGGGGCGCGGCGATGTTGCCGCGCTGGTTGGGCTTGCGCTGTTTGGTGCCGCTGCGGTTGCGGTGGCATGGACTGCCACGACGCAGTATTCGTTTTACCCGCAGCTCTCGCTGCCGGCGCCGTGGCCGGGCTATGTTGTATACGCTGCCTGGATGGTGCTGCCTTGCGTGCTGTGCGCGATTGACGAGAAGAGGTTTGGCTGATGGCTCGGTTTGATAGGGGCTCGGTGTCGGGCGTGGCATGCGGCTCGGATATGCCGGCGATTGAGGTACGGAGTCTGAGCTTTGCCTACCCTGGGGCCGATGCCGCGGTGCTCGAGGGGCTCGATTGGGTCGTTCCCCAAGGAGCGTTTGCGCTGTTTGTTGGCGGTACCGGGTCGGGCAAGTCGACGCTGCTGTCGCTGCTCAAGCCCGAGATCGCGCCGACGGGCGAGTGTGCTGGCGAGCTGCGCGTGCTGGGCGAGAACGTTGCCGACATGGATGTTCGCACGTCCGCGGAGCGCGTGGGCTACGTGTTTCAGGATCCCGAGAACCAGATCGTGTGCGAAACCGTGTGGCACGAGATGGCGTTTGGCCTGGAAAACCTGGGTATGTCGCGCGATGAGATGCGCCGGCGTGTTGCCGAGACTAGCTATTTCTTTGGGTTGGAGGATTGGCTCCACCGCGATACCGATACGCTTTCGGGTGGTCGCAAGCAGCTGTTGTCGCTGGCGGCCGTCCTGGCGCTGCGTCCGTGCGTGCTACTGCTCGACGAGCCCACGTCCCAGCTGGATCCCGTTGCCGAGAAGAATTTTATGCATGCGCTGTTTCGCGTGAACCGCGAGCTGGGTTGCACGGTGGTCGTGGCAACGCATCAGCCGCGCCCGATGCTCGAATATGCGACGCGTGCGTATCGGATTGAGGGCGGGCGCGTGTGCGAGGTGGCTGACATTGCCTCCCTGGGGCACCGTGAAGAGCTGTTTTCTGGCGAGGCGCCAGGGCGCGGCGCCTCGCGGCGTGCAAAAAACGGAGTTTTCAGCAGCGCCGGTGGATGTCGAATACTCCCAAAAATGCACGCTGGGTCGGCTACCACCCTGGCAGGGAGCTGGTTTCGATACGATCGAGCGTCCGGCTGGGTGCTGCGCGGACTCGATGCGGCGTTCTCGGCTGGCGCAGTGCATGCGGTTGTTGGCGGCAACGGCTGCGGCAAGTCGACAATGCTTTCGGTGCTAGCCAAGACGGTCAAGTTGCAACGTGGGCATATGGAGCGCGGGGCGGCCTCGGCGGCACTGCTGCCTCAGAATCCCAAGGCGTTGCTGGTTGCCGAGACGGTGCGCGACGAGCTGATGGAATGGGCTTCGACCTGCGGATATGACGAGGCTGCGGCGCGGGAGCGCGCGGCGAGCCTGGGGCTGTCGGGCCTGGATGGGCGCCACCCGTACGATCTTTCGGGCGGACAGCGTCAACTGCTTGCATTGGCAAAACTGCTGCTGATTGGCCCCGAACTGCTATTGCTCGATGAGCCCACCAAGGGCTTGGACTTGGCTAGCCGTCGCATCATCGCCCGCGCCTTGCGTGACTATGCGGAGGCTGGCGGTACCGTCATCATGGCCACGCACGATCTGGATTTTGCCGAGCAGGTTGCCGATGACATTGCCATGATGTTTGACGGTGAGATTGCCTGCATGGAGCCGCCGGCCGACTTCTTTGCCGACAACGTGTTTTATAGGGCGTGATGGGATGACGGATTATCGCGTCGCGCGCCTACTCGCAAAACTGGAGATCCCGCTGCTGCTGGCGGTGCCAGCGGTGATGGCTGCGGCGTTGCTGGCGGGCGTTGAGCAGGCGGCGCTTGCCATGCTTGTCGTGGTGGCGCTGGTGCTCGCGCTGTTCTTTGCGGGCTACGAGGCGTCGCGACCTGGCCTGCGCCAGATTATGCCAACGCTGGTTTTGGCGGCGTTGGCCGCGGCGGGGCGCATCTTGTTTGGCCCCATTCCCGACTTTAAACCCGTGAGCGCCATCGCCATTATCGCCGGGGCGACACTCGGTCGTCGTAACGGCTTTATGGTCGGCGCGCTGGCGGCGCTGACCAGCAATTTCTTTTTTGGGCAGGGCATGTGGACGCCGTGGCAGATGTATGCCTGGGGCCTGGTTGGCTATGTTGGCGGCGCGCTGGCGCATGCGGGCGCTTTTGATCGCGCCGATGGCACCGTGCGCATGCCGGCGCTGCTGACCTACGGCTTTGCGTCGGGCCTGCTCTATGGAGTTGTAATCAACGCCTACGACATCATCGGCTTTGTGCAGCCGCTCACGTGGGCGGGCGCCATGGCGCGTCTTGTCACGGCGGTGCCGTTCGATATCACGCACGGTCTCGCGACCTGTGTGTTCTTGGCCGCCCTGTACAAGCCCTGGTGCCGCCGCATCAACCGTGTTGTCGTGAAATACGGACTGTAGGGCAGGTTGTGCTGGAGCAAGAACCAATACTGCTGCGGTGCCATTTCAAAACTATGCCGGTTTACGGGGCCAGATTGGCATAGGCCGACCATACCGTCATTTTTCGAAAATAGGCGAGCCGTCTACCTGCGGTTTTATTTTTCCCAAGCTGCGTATGGTTGGGGGCTCGCGATTTAGCCCCGTAATCCGGCATAGTTTTGGAATGGCCGGCTGATATGACGGGCGCCGTGGTCCTCAGAGAGCCAAATCGATCCGTTTTCTTCCGTTCCCAGACGTCCCCAAGGAATCAGTTGACGGCGCTTGCCACGAAACTGGCCCATCTACTACGTTTAGCTTGATACTCCCGACCATGACCGCGTTTTATGAAAAACCGCAGGCTTTCTACCTGCGGTTTTCTTTTGTGTTGTTCGCTGCGGTTGAGGGTAGTGGCTTAAACGTAGTAGATGGGCCAGTTTCGTGGCGGGTGGGCCGCGTGGATTCCTCGCGAGGTGAAAATGATCCGTTTTCCTCTGTCCCCCAGGGGATCGGTTGGGGCTAGAGTTCTAGCGTGAGGGTGACGGGGCAGTGGTCGCTGCCGAAGATGTCGCCGCGGATGCCGGCGTCGCGCACATTGCCGGCGATTGAATCACTTACCAGGAAATAATCGATGCGCCAGCCGGCGTTGTTCTTGCGGGCATTAAAGCGGTAGCTCCACCAGCTGTAGACGCCCTCGACGTCCGGATTGGCCGCGCGCCAGGTGTCGGTAAAACCGGCGTCGAGCAGCTCGGTAAACTTGCCGCGCTCCTCGTCCGAAAAGCCTGCGTTGCCGCGGTTGGACTTGGGGTTCTTAAGGTCGATCTCCTCGTGAGCCACGTTAAAGTCGCCGCAGGTTACGACGGGCTTGCCGGTTTCGCGCCCAAGCGCGCTCAAAAAGCCGCGGTAGGCATCGTCCCAGGCCATGCGTACATCGATGCGCGCGAGCTCATTTTGGGCATTGGGCGTATAGACGTCGACAAACCAGAACTTGTCGAACTCGAGCGCGCAGACGCGGCCCTCGGTTACGGCTTGGGCGACGAGCTCGGCCGCCTCGCCCTCGCCGGCGTAGGGTAGCAGTGCATCGGCGCGCAGCACGCGCAGCGGTTCCTGGCGGCTAAAGACCGCGGTGCCCGAGTAGCCCCTGCGCTCGGCATAGCTCCAGGTTTGGTGATAGCCGGGCAGATCGACCTGTACCTGGCCCTCCTGCAGCTTGGTCTCTTGCAGCGCTAGGATATCGACATCGAGGTCCTGCGCGATCTGGATAAAGCTCGGGTCCTTTTTGAGCACGGCGCGCAGGCCGTTGACGTTCCACGAGGCGAAAGTGTAAGTCTGAGGCATGGTGTCCTTTCGACGGGGTTGGCAGGCTTAAGATTAACGCAACAAGAGCGGGGCGGAGTCCGCGAGTGATAGCGCGAACGCCGCCGTCCCTAAGACACGGACGGAGGACATATATGACGCAGGCAATATCGGACCCCAAACAGGCCTCCGCCGCGCTGGCGGAGCTGTTCGAAACCCATAGCAACGTGGTCTTCTTTGGCGGCGCGGGCGTTTCCACGGCGAGTGGCATCCCCGATTTCCGCAGCGTGGATGGTCTGTATCACCAGCGGTTTTCCTATCCGCCCGAGACTATGCTCTCGCACAGCTTCTACGAGGCGCATCCGGCGGAGTTTTTCGACTTCTACCGGACCAAGATGATCGCCCTTAACGCCAAGCCCAACCACTGCCACGTCAAGCTGGCGGAGCTGGAGCGCGCCGGCAAGCTCGACGCCGTGGTGACGCAAAACATCGATGGCCTGCACCAGATGGCCGGCTCGCAGCGCGTGTTCGAGCTGCACGGATCGGTCCACCGCAATATCTGCCAGACGTGCGGCGCGGTCTACAGCGCCGAATGGATTTGCTCACGCGAGCACGAGGACGCCGCGGGCGTGCCCGTGTGCCCTGCGTGCGGCGGTCGCATCAAGCCCGATGTAGTCCTCTACGAAGAGCCGCTCGATGAGCGCGTGCTTACCGGCGCCGTTGCTGCCATCGCCGCAGCCGACGCCCTCGTCGTGGGCGGGACCTCGCTCGTAGTGTATCCGGCGGCGGGTCTCACGCGTTACTTTACTGGCGATACGCTGGCCATTTGCAATTTGGCGCCCACCGATCAGGATGCAAATGCCGACCTGCTGATTTCTTGCGACATCGCGGCCGCGTTTGCGTTCTAGCCCGCGCGCGCGGATACAATAGAAAGACTGATTGCAAAACGACCCCGCCGCCAGCGCCCGAGCGCGGCGGCGTGGGCATTTTAGGAGGATGTTCATGGCGAACGACAGCAAGACATGGCGGTGCGGAAAGTACGAGCTCAGCTTTGACCGTCCGCGCATCATGGGCGTCCTCAACGTGACGCCCGATTCGTTTAGCGACGGCGGTGAGCACTTTGACCAAGATGCCGCTATCGAGTACGGCCTGGCGATGCTCGATGCCGGCGCCGACATCATCGACGTGGGCGGCGAGTCCACGCGCCCCGGCTTTACCCCGGTCAACCCCGACGAGGAAGCGCGTCGCGTGCTGCCCGTCGTGCGCGCGCTTGCCAAAGAGGGCGCCATTGTCTCCATCGACACGCGTCATGTGGCGGTTGCCAAGGCGGCTGTGCGCTGCGGTGCCTCGATCGTCAACGACGTGACGGGTTTCACCGATCCCAAGATGGTTGAGTTCGTTAAGACGAGCACCTGCGGCGTCATCGTAATGCACGCCGGCGAGGTCGCCACACCCGCCCGCACGCACGCGACGGTGCAGCTCGATACCTCGGCTGCGGCGTTTGTTGCCGAGAAGGCGCGCGAAGCGGCTGCCGAGGCTGCGCGCGAGGCCGAGAAGCCGGCCCGTCGCCGTCGCGGCAAGTTGCTGGGCGAGCCCAAGGCTGAGGCCAAGCTTCCGGGCGGTGTGGTACAGCCCTCGCTGCCGTTTGGCGAACCGGAGCCCGCGCCCGAGTCCGAGCCAGAGACGCCGGCTGCCGAGCAGACCGCTCCTGCCGCCGAGACTGCAGAGCCCGAGACCGTGCCCGCAGCTACCGAAGCCGCACCAGAGCCCAGTGACCACCTGGCGGCAATGATGCGCCGCAGCGCCCGCCGCGAGGAGGCCTACGTGCCCACCTCTCAGCTCCGCCGCTTTACCCTGCCCGATTCGGCGCCCATCATGCGCCGTGTCATGGGCTTTCTGTCCGACCAGGCTCGCACGCTTATCCATTCCGGCGTGTCGCGCGACCGTATCTGCATCGATCCCGGTCCGGGCTTTGGCAAGACGGCCAACGAGGATATCGTCATCCAGCGCGAGACCGCCAAGATGGCGTCGCTGGGCTATCCGCTCATGTGCGCCGTGTCGCGCAAGCGTTTTGTGGGCGCCGTCTCGGGCGTGACCGATGCGGCCGCGCGCGATGCCGCCACGTTTGGCGTGTGCCTGGGCGCTATCCAGGCCGGTGCCAACATCGTGCGCGTGCACGACGTTACCGGCTTTGCGCAGTTCCTGAACGGTTACTGGGCTGTCGCCAAGCCGCAACCGCGCCGTGCGTTTGTGGCCGTGGGCTCCAACCTGGGGCATCGTTGCGACAACATCCGCGCCGCACGCGACATGATCGCCGAGATTCCGCTCACCTGCGTGTCCAACTGCTCGCGCATCTACGAGAGCGAGCCGGCCTACGAGACGCGCCAGGACGCGTTTGCCAACGCCGTCATCGAAATCAAGACCGAGCTGGCGCCGTTGGTGCTGCTCGATGAGCTTATGAAGATCGAGGCCGAGCTGGGGCGCGACCGCTCCAAGAAGGCCAAGGTCAACGGCCCGCGCACCATCGACCTGGACCTGCTGTGGATGGACGGCGAGATCCACGGCGGCAAAAAGCTGCGCCTGCCGCATCCGCTGATCGGCGAGCGCGACTTTGTGCTGGTGCCGCTCGAGGACCTGATGCACGACCCGGCGCGGTTCTTCCGCTACAACGGCGTTGAGGTCAAGGAGCCCGAGGACCGCGTGGGCCATATCGTGGGCGAATTGGGGCGTATGTAGATGATTGAGATGAATACTGTAGCCGTCGGTGCCGAGCTCGACGCCGCGCGCGACGCGGGCCGCGAGGGTGCGTCCGCGGGCTGGTGCGCTTGGAGTGCGGGCGAGGCGTCGTTGACGTTTTCGCTGGTCGTGCGTCCGGACGTGAATATGCATGCCTTCCACGGCCTGCCGTTTGTGGCGGCGATGGGTATGATGGACGCGCTCGTGGGCACGGCGTCGACGCCGGGGCTGGGCCTTGCCGGCAAGGTGGGCATTCAATGGCCGAGCGACATTGTGTGCGGCGCGCCCACGTTTGAGACGTCGTTTGCGCGCGTCGCCGTCAACGGCGGCGCCGGTGCCGCGGGTATGTTCGGTGCCGCAACGGTGGATATTGAGCGTTCGGCGCTGAGCGAGCTCGGTGTGGATGTGGCTGACGAAGCGCTGGTCGAGGCGCTGTCCGCCGCCGTGCTGACCCGTGTGGACGCCTGGGCGGTTGTTGCCAACACGCCGCAGGGTGCTGCCGGTCCGCTGGCTCCCGTGCTGGGCGAGTACTTCGACATGGTGCCGCTGCTCGGCCGCCAAGTTGCGGCGGTGTCGCCCAACGGTTTGCCGCTTGCGGTCGGTGTGTTTGCGGGCCTGGACATCTGGGGCCGCGCGACCATCAAGACCGATGCCGGCGAGCAGGAGTTTCCGCCCGAGGCCGTACGGATTCGCGGATTGTAACGCGAGGCGCCCGCGTCCAAAGATAACGATGACAACAAGGCCCTCCTCGGCTGTGCCGGGGAGGGCCTTCGCGTGACTGCAGAGCGGCATCTTGGTCCTATTCCTCAAAACTGAAAAATTTTCGTTTTTGAGGAATAGGACCGATGCGTTGCCTAGTTCGCCGCTCGCGCTCGACTTTAGTCCCCGTCCTACCCCAGCTTCTGTATGCGGCGGTAGATTTCGCAGATGCCCTTAATGGTGAGCTGTCCGTCGACTACGTCGAAGGCGTCGGTCGAATCGGCGACGATGCCGGCGAGACCGCCCGTGGCGATAACCGTGGCGTCCTCGCGGCCCAGCTCGCGCTTCATGCGCGCGACCAGACCCTCGGCCATGGCGGCGGCGCCCACCACGGCGCCTACCTTGATGCACTCCTCGGTGTCGCGGCCGATAGCGTGCTCGGGCGCCTCGAGCGGCACGCTGGCGAGCTTAGCGGCACGGGCGGCAAGCGCGTCCATGGAGATGCGGATGCCCGGCGCGATCGCTCCGCCAATGTAATAACCGTCCTCATCGATGACGTCGATATTGGTCGCGGTGCCAAAGTCCACCACGATCGCCGGCGCGCCGTAGAAGGTCTCGGCCGCAACGGCGTTGGCGATGCGGTCGGCACCCACGGCCTGAGGGCGTGCCGCGCGCAGCTTGGTCACCGCGGCCGTCTGCGGCCCGATGACGATGGCGTCCGCCGCAATGCGGTCGGCCACGGCGTGCCACTCGCGCGAGAGCTGCGGCACCACGCCGGCAAAGGCGATCGCGTCGACCGCGTCGAGCGAAAGGCCGTACATCTTAAAGAAACCCATCAGGCGCACGTGGATCTCGTCGGCGGTATAGGAGCGGTCGGTGGGCATACGCCACGACTGCACCAGCTCGTCTCCGTCAAACAGACCCATGGCCGTCTGCGTGTTTCCCATATCGATAGCGAGCAGCATGTCTACTCCCAGTGTTGGCATAAAAGGACGCGCACCATTGTATACGTGCCGTCGGCGCTGCTGCGCCGCGATTCGTCTGCGTGGGCGTTTGGACCCGTGTTCAGCTGAACCGGGTGCGATCGAAACGCCCGTTTTGCTGCCAGACTGTCGGCGACAAAGCGGGCGGTCCAAGCCCGCGGAAGCAGCCCTGGACGCGGCGCCGGACGGACCAGAGCCCGCCGCGCCCAGCCGGTGTGGACGATAAGGAGCAGAGATGTTGATTCACTACGAGGCGAGTGTTGCGAGTACCAGGCACGAGATTCAGGGGTGTGGAAATCGGGAGCATTGCTGCGTGCAGGTGGTTGAGCCGCCCCGCGCGTTCGGTACGGCGGGGGATGGTGGCCCGGACGGCGGAGGCTCGGCGACCGACGCGGCGCCTCGCCAGGCGATCGTTGCCGCTGTCGCGGGCGGTATGCCATCCATGATTTTGAGCGGCGAAGGTGCCCACCTTGCCAGCGAAGCTGCCGTCGATGCCGCGGCTGAGGCGTATCGTCGGGGCGAGCTCGTGCCGGGTGATGCCTCTGCCCTTAAGGGCGTGTTTGAGCGTGCGCTTCGTGCGGTCGCAGACGTGGCCGTCGATCAGCCCGCTGCCGATATCACTTCGTTTGCCTGCACGCTATGCCTGGTAGTATGGGATGGCGTGCGCGTTTGGTATGGCAATGCCGGTGATTCCGGTGCGGTTGCCGTGGACTTCTTGGGTGATCCGTTTGCCCTGACGCATATGCATTGCGGGCCGCTGTCGAGCCGGCCGTTCCCGCTGCACGATTCCTATCACTGGGAGTTTGGCTATAGCGGGGACGCCGAAAGCGTGCTTGTGGCCACAAGCGGCATGCTCGGGCAATTTGCCGAGTGGGAGGGCGGCTCTTACGGTGCGTCAAAGGCGTATGATCGCAAGCTCATCGGCTTGCTCACAAATCGGAATATCGATCCGGACGACCTGCCGGCGATGAATATCGCTGCGGCTAAATATCTGAATGAGTTGCCCGCGGCCCGCGTGGACGGCGATAAGACGGTGGTGGCGTTGATCAACAGCGAGAAGTCTTCGCTGGCAGATTTTATTGACTCCATGGTGAAAGACGTGACGGCCGAGCGTCTTGCCGCGAAGGGCGTGTCCTTTGCGAACGAGGATGACGATCGAAAAGTCGTGCTGCCGTGGAGCGATGAGCTGCGCATGCGTGCCAGCGATGTGGCGAATGACGTGGGCGGCGATTTTACCGTGGAGTTTGAGTATCAGCTTATGTGCGGTCTGCCGCTCGAGCGCGCGCTTGAGCTGGCTGCCGCCGCGGCCCGTGAGCGCGCCGAGAGGTATCGCGTATTTGAGGACTGCGTAGCCGATGGGCCCGAAGACTATGACGCTGCCGTTTTGTCCGACGATGAGGTGTCGTTTGACGAGATGGCCTAGGAGCGTCGCGGGCCCTGGACTCTTCGCGCCGGGGGTGTTCAAGATATGAAGGAATTATGCTCTACGAGATTTTCCTTGCCGTCCGCCGAACTCCCGCGTAATATTCTTTCTTGCGCACATGAGGCGCCCAGACATTGCGGGGTGGAGCAGTCTGGTAGCTCGCCGGGCTCATAACCCGGAGG
>CAJMRN010000047.1 GCA_905215815.1 uncultured bacterium
GGCAAGCTCGCCTGCCACGCCAGCGTCGGCTGCGGCTTGCGCGTGCGCGGCGCCCAGGTCGACCTCGAGCGACAGGCCCGCCTGACGCAGGCGCTCCAGCACGGCAAGGTTTTCGGGCACGGCCAGGAACTGCTTGACGCTCGCCGCGATCTTGGGACCGATGCCCTCGCACTCGGCGATGTCTTCTTCACTCGCCAAGATGAGCTTGTCGATCGACAGGAATCGCTCGGCGATGACCTCGCCCACGCTCTTACCCACGTGGCGTATACCCAGGGCAAACAGCACGCGACCGAGCGGCTGACTCTTGGACTTGTTGAGCTCGGCGATGATTTTCTCGGCCGTCTTGAGGCCCACCGGAATGGGATCGCCCTTCTTAACGCCCTTCCTGCTGTTGGAGCTGGCGTACACGCGCCCCGTGTCCAGGCCTGCGATGTCGTCGACCGTGAGCTGATAGAAGTCCGCGACGTCGTGAATCAGCCCGGCGGCGATCATCTTGTCGACGATCTCGTCGCCCAGGCCGTCGACGTCCATGCAGCCGCGGCTCACCCAGTGGAGCAGGCGCTCCTTGAGCTGCGCGGGGCAGTCGATGGACACGCAGCGGTAAGCGACCTCGCCATCCTCGTGAACCACGGGGCTGCCGCACACGGGGCAGACCTCGGGCATGTGCCAGTCGACCGAATCAGCCGGGCGCTTGTCGAGCACCGGGCCCACGACCTCGGGGATTACGTCGCCCGCCTTGTGCACGATAATAGTATCGCCCTCGCGCACGTTTTTGCGACGGATCTCGTCGATGTTGTGCAGCGTGGCGCGCGCGATGGTGGAGCCGGCAACCGTCACCGGATCGAACTCAGCGACCGGCGTGAGCACGCCGGTGCGACCCACCTGGATGCGAATCTCGCGCAGGACGGTCTGCTTTTCCTCGGGCGGGAACTTAAAGGCAATGGCCCAGCGCGGCGCGCGAGCGGTAAAGCCCAGGTCGAGCTGCTGCTGGAAGCTGTCAACCTTTACGACCACGCCGTCGATGTCGTAGTCCAGGTCACCGCGATGCTCGAGGGCCTGGGCGCAGAACTCGTGGACCTCGGCCGGCGTGGCACAACGAGCCACGTTAGGGTTGACGCTAAAGCCGGCGCTACGCAGCCAATCGAGGAACTCGCGCTGGCTGTGGACGTGCAGCGGGTCGGTATCGGCGATGGCATAGATAAAGGTGGCAAGATCGCGGCGCGCCGTGACCTTGGGATCCTTTTGGCGCAGGCTGCCGGCGGCGGCGTTGCGCGGGTTGGCGAAGGGGTCGCGCCCCTCGGCATCGGCCTCTTCATTCAGACGAACAAAGCTGCCCTTGGGCATATAGACCTCGCCGCGTACCTCAATGGTGCGCTCGCGGTCGGCACCCATGTGGGCGAGCGCCGGCTCGGACAGGTGCATGGGCACATCCCTGATGGTACGGACGTTGAGCGACACGTCCTCGCCCGTGGTACCATCGCCGCGCGTGGCCGCGCGCACGAAGCTGCCGTTTTGGTAGGTAAGCGCCACGCCAAGGCCGTCGATCTTAAGCTCGCAGGTATAGGTGACGCTGCCGGCACCGAGGGCATCCTCAGTGCGCTGGAGCCACGCGTCGAGTTCGTCCAGATCCATGGCATCGTCCATGGAATACATGCGTGCCATGTGCGTGACCGGCGTAAACTGCTCGCTCACGTAGCCGCCCACGCGCTGGGTATAGCTGTCGGGCGTCACCAGGTCGGGGTAGGTCGCCTCGATTTCCTGCAGCTCAACAAGCATTTTGTCAAAGGCGGCATCCGTGATCTCAGGCGCATCGAGCATATAGTAGCGATAGGCGTGGTAATCGAGCTCATGGCGCAGCTCGGCCGCACGCGCTGCCGCCTGGGCACGGGCGTCGGTCGGTGCGGTGGCTTCCGCGGTCGTGGGCGTTTCGGTATCGATGTCCACGCCGTCACCAAACAGGCTCGATTGCTCCATAGCGGCACTCCTTCGCTCGATTTCAAACGGATACTAGAGTACCACCGGTCACCATGGCGCCGAATAACCCTTTCGAACCGCATCGAATCGGCAGTCGACGAACCGGGATGGATTGCACGATTAAACCATGCTCTTATCAACTCTAAATGATCCATTTTCCTCCATCCCCAACGGATCAATAAGAAAAGAGGGGACTGCCCCACGTTGATGGGACAGCCCCCTCTGGCCTCGATATACGCGATACGGCTCGCTAGTAGCCCTGACCGTAGCCTTGACCCTGGCCCTGCTGGCCCAACAGCTCCTCCAGATACTGGCGCAGCTGCTCGTCGGTAATACCGCCGTTGCCGGTGTCGGTCGCGCTGTCATCCTGCTGCTGGTTCTGCAGCTCCTCATCGGAGCCCAGCTCGACGGTGACCTTCTTCTCTTCCTTGCCGCGCATGAGCGTGATCTCGACCTTCTCGCCCACCTCGTGGCTGCGCAGGGCGATGATCAGGCCATCGGCACTCGTAATCTCGTCGTCGCCCAGCTTGGTAATGACATCGCCCTCCTGGATGCCGGCCTTGGCAGCAGGGCCATCCTCAACGACACTCGCCACGTACGCGCCGCTATCGGTGCTCAGCTTGTTGGTGCGGGCGTTGAGCGCGTTGACGCTCGAAAGCGTGGCGCCCAGGTACGGGTGCACCGGCGTCTTACCGTCGATGATCTGGTCGGCAATGTTCTTGGCGTAGTTAACCGGAATGGCAAAGCCCACGCCCGAGCTGGAGCCCGAATAGCTCTCGATAAGCGAATTAATGCCCACCAGCTCACCATTGTCGTTGACGAGCGCGCCGCCGGAGTTGCCCGGGTTGATGGCGGCATCGGTCTGGATCATGTTGGCATAGATGGTGTTACCGTTGGTAGAGCTCATGGCCGTGGAGCGATACAGCGCCGACACAATGCCCGTGGAGACAGACTGCTCGTTGCCGAACGGCGAGCCGATTGCCATGACCCACTCGCCCACGTTGAGCTTGGAGGAATCACCAATCTCAATCGGCGTGAGCTTGGAGGCGTCAGCATCCTTGAGCTTGATGACAGCCAGGTCGCTCGAAGCATCGTTGCCCACGAACTCGGCCTCGTACGTGGTTCCGTCGTCCATGGTCACCACGTACTGGTCGTAACCATCGACCACGTGGTTGTTGGTGAGGATGTGGCCCTCGGTATCGAGCACAACGCCCGAACCGACGCTGCCCGAACTATCCGACTCGTCGGCAGACTGCGAAAGCGAGCCATTCTGGCTACCGCTCGAAGTGGCGGTGATGGAAACGACGGAGGGCAACGCCTTGGCAGAGACGGCCTCGGCCAGCGTGGTGTCCTCGGAGTCGATGGTGATCTTTTGCGTCGATGAACCCGAAGCACCCGCCGTCACGGCGTTCCTGCCGCCGCCGATATCGAGCGTGCCGCTCATAATGAGCGCAATGACCAGCAGGGCGCCGCAGGCACAGCCGGCGAGTGCCGTAATAAAGATCGGCAGCTTTTTGGTTTTGGTCTTGACCACCGTGTGCTTGTTTACAACCTGCTGGCCGCCCAGCGGCTTGCCGGTCTGCGTGTCGTAGGCCTGCACGTAGGGAATGTTGCCGTCGGCAGGCGTCGACTCCACCTGTACGCGCGGCTGCTGCTGAGTATCGCCGGCATTGCCCGGATCCTGGGGGAGCTGGGAATCGTTCTCGCTCATAGCTGCAATCCTTTCGTCAAATAACCAAAGGCCCGCCAAACATGTGGCGGGCCATCATTGTTCACGTTGAGTTGTACCCCAATATGCGGGCGAACGTGTATGAGAACGCAATCTTTTAGGAAGGCTTAAGTTCTGCTGCAAACTCGAAAGGAACCCGCACCTGCGGCAAAACCACCGCAAAGGCGCCTGTCCCCCTTGCGGTGGAAATCTAGTCCTTAAACAGATAGCCCACGCCGCGGACGGTGGTGATGTGTGCCGCGATCTGCGGGCCCACCTTGGAACGGATGCGTCGAATGTGCACGTCGACGGTGCGCGTGCCGCCGCAGTACTCAAAGCCCCACACGCGGTGCAGCAGCACTTCGCGGCTGTAGGCGCGGTTGGGGTGCGTCGCCAAAAAGCTCAGCAGCGAGTACTCCATCAGCGTCAGGTCGATGGGCTCATCGTCGAGCGTCACCTGGTAGGTGGCAAGGTTAATCTCGAGGTTATCGATGTTGAGCACATCGTCGGCGGCGACGGTCTCCTCCTCGCCCATCAGGCGCTGTGCGCGAGCCTTGAGTTCGTTGGGCGTCGCCGTGGGGCATACAAAGTCGGCATGCGCGTGATTCGGCAGGCGCAGGGTGCCGAGCGCCTCGTCGTCGACGATCACCAACATGGGGACGCCGCCGCGATCGTCAAGCCACTTGGCAATCTGATCGATGCGGTCGCTGCGGATGCCGTCGGAATCGAGGATCAGCAGGTCAAAGTCGTGCGCCGCAGTCGGCGAATCGGGGGTAGCCAGGCTCACCTCGACACCCAGGGTGGTCGTCAAGCTGCGGGCAAACTCGTGGAAGCGCGTCGTGCGCGCCATGAACAGGGCACTCTTTTCGGACATATCGGCCTCCAAGGAAATGAGCTCAATCGTACTGGAACAAGCCAGCGCGATTAGGAGTTCGCCAGGTAGTGCTTGATCTCCCACTCGGTGATCGTGGACTCAAACTTATGCCATTCGTCGCGCTTCTTTTTGAGGAAGAAGCTGTGGATGTGCTCGCCGAGGGCTTCCTTCATAAACTGCGAGTCCTCAAACACGTCGAGCGCCTCTTTGAGCGAGCGCGGCAGCGGCGTATAGCCGGCCTCAACCATCTGACGGTCGGTAAGCTTGAGTGTCTCGGCCGTGGCCTCGGGCGGGAGCTCCAGCTTGCGCTCGATGCCGTCCAGACCAGCCGCCAGCGTGACGGCGTTGACCAGGTACGGGTTGGCCATGGGATCGGGACTGCGCAGCTCGATGCGCGTGGACAGCTGCTTGCCGGGCTTGTAGACCGGAATGCGGACCATACTCGCGCGGTTGCGCAGGCCCCACGTGGCGTACTGCGGCACGGAGTCGCCGCCCGTGGTAATGCGCTTGTACGAGTTGACCGTGGGGTTGGTGATGGCGCTGATCTCGCGCGCGTGCGCCAGGATGCCGGCCATGTAGTGCTTGGCGATATCGGAGAGGTGGTACTTCTCGTCGTCCTCGCCCCAAAAGACGTTGTTGCCGTCGTGGTCGAATAGCGACTGGCACAGGAACATAGCGCTGCCGTCTTCGCCTGCCAACGGCTTGGGCATAAAGGAGGCGTGGCAACCGCTCTCGTAAGCCTGCTGCTTAATGATGAGCTTGGCCGTGGTGATGGCGTCGGACATGCTCAGGGCCTCGGCGTGGCGCAGGCTCATGCCATGCTGCGAGCGGCCGGCGGCGTGGAAGGTGTACTCCACGGGCACGGACATCTTCTCGAGCGTGAGGACCGTGTTGCGGCGCAGGTCGCGAGCGGCATCGCTCACCGAAAGATCGAAGTAGCCCACGTTGTCGAGCGGCTCGGGCGTGTGCTCGTCGGGAAAATAGTAGTACTCCAGCTCGGCGCCCACGTTGAGCAGATAGCCGGCCTTCTCGGCCCTGTAGAACATGCGGCGCAGGGCATCGCGCGGGTCGCCGGCAAACGGCTTGCGATCGGGAGTGCACACGTCGCAGAACACGCGGGCGACGCCGTTGTGGCTCGGGCGCCACGGCAGGATCTGGAAGGTCGAAGCATCGGGGAACGCCAGCATGTCGGCTTCCTCGGGCGTGGCAAAGCCCTCGATGGCGGAGCCGTCAAAGCCAATACCCTCCTCAAAAGCGACCTCGAGGTCCTCGGGGCTAATGGCAAAGTTCTTGAGGCGGCCGAGAATGTCGACAAACCACAGACGCACAAAGCGGATGTCACGCTGCTCTACGGAGCGGAGTACGTAATCGATGTTCTGCTGGTTCATGTCGCTCCCCTTTCTTTCGGGCGGGTTTCGACTGGTCTATATCGCAGATACTATCGCAGAAAAATGTTTCCGCAGGGTTAAAGCGTATCAAGCGCTCAAAAAACGTGTGCGAACAGGCAGTTGCGAACGAGCGGCTAGCGCGAGGTCGAGGAGCGGTGTTCGATGTGACCGGGGACCTCGATGCGTTTGGGCGTCAGCCTTGCGGCATCGCCCACCGTAGTGGTAACGACGTCGATACGCTCGGACAGACGCTCGACTACGCGCTCGGCAATGGTGAGGGTGTCCTGCGCGGCCGTGGTCACGCCGCCAAAGAGCACGTAGTTCCAGGGGTAATCGTCGAACGTCGCGATCTTAAGACCTGCCGGCAACGAGGGTCCCAGCTGCGCCAGCGCCTCGGTCAGGCGTAGGAAGACCAGGCCGTTGACGGCAATGAGGCCGAGCTTTTTACCTGCATAGCCGCGGATGGTCTCGTCCAAGCGGCCGACGCCCGTGGCGCCACCATCGGCCAGGGTGACGACCTCGCCCGCAAGGCCGCGGCGCGAAAGCTCGTCGGCAAAAGCCTTGGCGCGCTCGCGACGGACGGGGCTGTCGTCGCTTGCCTCGGTGAGCAGGCATAGGCGCTCGCTGCCCGCAGAGGCCAAGGCGTCTACCAGGCCGGCGACCAGCTCACGGTTGTTGGAGGTCACCAGATCGATGCCACCGTCGGCAACATCGCGGTCGAGCAGCACAACGGGCAAGCGTCCCGCGGCAGCGGCGATCGCCTCATCATTGCCTCCGCAGGTGTTGACGACCAGGCCGTCCACGCCGGCATCGATAAGCCTGGTGAGCGATTCGGCCTCTTTAGCGGGATCGTTGCCGCTAATGGCCGTCATGAGCGAGCAGCCGCGCGCGGCGGCGCTGACGGAAAGTCCTTCGAGCATGGCGCTCGAGAACGGGTTGGCGATGTCGGCCAGGATCACGCCGATGAGGTTGGTGCGCGAGCTGCGCAGATTGCGCGCGGCGGCACGTGGGCGATAGCCGGTGCGCTCGATAACCGCCGCGATGCGAGCGCGGGTTTCCTCGGTCATCTGCCCGGGGCGGTTGTTGAGATAGCGCGAGACCGTGGCCGGGCTCACGCCCGCCTCGGCGGCAATGTCCTTGATTCTCATCTGCGCCATGGCGCACCCCGTTTCCCAATTGTCAGCAGTCTGAGCCATTTTAGGCATTTTTTTAAAAATCTCGCTTGCAAAACGCTGTAGGTGAGTATACTACAACTCGAAACGAAACCGATTTCGTAAACCGATTTCGGCGAGCGTTGGCACGGAGGTGCAAAGATGTACCCTACCGTCTTGGCACCTCCGTGCCAACGCCATATCAAAGGTGTACGCACGAGCAAGAAGGAGCTGCGCAACCATGGGTAAAACGGTTCTTACCTTCGGCGAGATCATGATGAGGCTCTCGCCCAAAGACCATCTGCGCATTGAGCAGGCGACCGAGTTTGATGTCCGCTACGGCGGCGCCGAGGCCAACACCGCGCTTTCCCTGGCCTACCAGGGCGACAAGGCCGCTTACGTCTCCGTTGTCCCGGCCAACCGTCTGGGCGAGTGCGCTCTGCGCTCGCTGAAGGCCTACGGCGTCAACACCACGCGCGTCGTGCGTCAGGGCGACCGTCTTGGCTGCTATGTGTTTGAGGTCGGCGCCTCGCAGCGCGGCAACGGCTGCGTCTACGACCGCAAGTTCTCTGCCATCAACATGGCCAAGCGCGACGTCTTTGACTGGGACGAGATCCTCAAGGGCATCGATGTCTTCTATTTCTCCGGCGTGACCCCCGCCGTCTCCGATGAGATGGCCGCCGCCTGCAAGGAGGCGCTCGCCGCCTGCCGCGCCAAGGGCATCACCACCGTGTGCGACGTGAACTATCGCGGCAAGATGTGGTCGCCCGAGAAGTCGCAGGTCACCATGAAGGAACTCCTGCCGCTCGTCGATATCTGCATCGCCAACGACGAGGATGCGCCTGCCGGCCTCGGCATGACCTGCGTCTCTGGTTCCCTTGCCCACGGCATCGAGGAGCGCGACACCTATGTCGAGATGGCCCGTCAGATCTGCGCCAAGTACGGCTGCAAAAAGGTCGCTTCGGTCGTTCGCAACATCTCCTGCGTCGAACGCTCCGTCTGGATGGGCATGCTCTTTGACGCCGAAAGCGGTGAGCACTGGTTCTCCCCTGCTCACGACGTACACGTGCTCGAGGGCGTTGCCGCCGGCGACGCTTTCAACGCCGGCCTCGTCCATGCCCTCATCAACGACTTTGACCCGCAGGACGCCGTCAACTACGCAATTGCAGCCTCGATCCTCAAACTCACCATCAAGGGCGATTCCAACCTGGTGACCGCCGACGAGATCGCCGCTGTGGCCAACGCCGCCGACGGTGGCACCCGCGTCGCCCGTTAATTCGTTCCCCATTCCGCGGGCCGCAGCTTTCCAATCCCATACCCCTGCGGCCCGCTCCCCGATTCCTCCGGTCGGGCAAAACCACCAGTCCCATTCCGGTTTTGCCTGGCATTCCCTACATGACTGGTCGAGCAGCCGGTTTTGGAATTGCTTGAACCCCAAGCAGTGCCTCCGATAACCAATCCAAAATCGGCTCCTGACCAGCATATTTGGCAATCACGCGCCCATGCGCGCCATACATCGAAAGGAACATCATGTTCGATCAGTTCTACACCACGCTTGAGTCCCTGGGCATCGTGCCGGTCGTCGTGCTCGACAAGGTCGAGGACGCCGCCCCGCTCGCCCACGCCCTTATGGCAGCTGGCATGAAGTCCGCCGAGGTCACCTTCCGCACCGCCTGCGCCGCCGAGTGCATCGCCGCTATGGCCGAGGCCGAGCCCGAGATGTGCGTTGGCGCCGGCACCGTCCTGACCGTCGAGCAGGTTGAGCAGGCTCGCGCCGCCGGTGCCAAGTTCATCGTCTCCCCGGGTTACAACGAGGACGTCGTGAAGCACTGCATCGACATTGACCTGCCCGTGCTGCCCGGCACCGTGACCCCCTCCGAGGTCACCGCGGCCGAGAACCTGGGCCTCAAGGTCACCAAGTTCTTCCCCGCGTCCCAGTATGGCGGCCTGAACACCATCAAGGCCCTCGCCGCTCCGTTTGTCGGCCACCGCTTTATGCCCACCGGCGGCGTGAGCACCGCCAACGTCGAGGAGTACCTGAGCTCCTCCGCCATCATCGCCTGCGGTGGCACCTGGATGGTCAAGCCGGCCCTGTTTGCCGACGGCGACTTCTCCAAGGTCGAGCAGATCGCCCGCGAGGCCATGGACGTCGTCAAGAAGGTCCGCGGCTAGGTTTAGCTCTCTATCGTGAAAGGGGGCGTGCCCTAGACCTCGCCCCCTTTCTTTTAAAGCGGCTCGGAAGCGCGCCGTTTCCGTCACGGACAAGAACCGAAAACGTCTTGTATGCTGATAGAACGTGACGGAAGCGACACGCCCCCGAGCCGCTTTGCCTACTCGGCTGACAACCGCGCCCAGTTGAGCCACATCGACAAAAACCGAGCCATCAAAACAGCTGCGGCGCCGTCTGGAGGAATGGACCCTTGCTTCCGGTCTTTTCCTCCAAGCGGCGCCGCAGCTTTTTTGTGCCCCGATAGTACCCCGGCAGTTGCGGTGAGATACGGACTGTTTACACCATCAGAGCCGCAAAACAATCCCTATTTCACCGCAACTAATGAAGGGGACGAGTTAGATGGCCGAGTCTTTGGACAGCTCAAAATAGTCGGGATGCAAGGCGATAACCGGACCTTGCTCTTCGGGCATCAGGTACAGGTGCGTCTCTGCTAGATAGCTCGCCGCGTCGGTATCGCCCCTCTTAATGGCCTCGAGAATCCGGCGATGCTGCCGACGAATCGGCTCCCAATCAAGGTCCTGAGATACCGCGCGCAGCCAGTTATACCGCTCAAAATGCGTATTGATGCTCCTCATCCAATCCCACAACATATGGCGGCCGGCAATCTCAAAACACGTCTCATGGAACAGGTTGTCCAGGTCAAAGAAACGACGCGTTTCGCTATGGTCGAGCGACTCGGACTCGGCAAGAATCTGCTCGAGCCGACACTTCTGCTCGGGTGTGGCGGCAGAGCAGCATTTAATGAGCACGCTTCTCTCGAGTTTCTCACGCAAGAAACAGGCGTTCTCGGCGCGCTCCATGCTGATTTTTGAGACATAGGTGCCGCTTTTGGGACGCGTTTCCACCAGCTCCTGCTCACGCAGGCGCACAAAGGACTCGCGAATGGGCGTGCGTCCGATTCCCGTCTCCTTTTCCAGACCAATCGCCGAAAGGCGCGTGCCGGGCTTGAGCTCGGCATAGATGATCTTAGAGCGCAATGCGTTGTATGCCTGGTCTTGCAGGCTCTGATAATGCTGGTGCTGTTCCATAAAGCCCTCGGATGAAGCCTCGGTTAATCGAATACCACCATGCAATACTATCGCATCCCCCGCCCCCTCATAAGTTGCGGTGGAATAGTTCCTGTTCAAAGCCTTCAGCAGCAAAAACAGGAACTATTCCACCGCAACTTATGGGGGGGGACGGGTGCGACATGCCGTTGGTATAAAAAGCAAAGGCCCGCGGACAGTTTGATAGGCAACTGTCCGCGGGCTTGCGGTGAGACACGCTTGTCTTATGCGTTTCTCGCCTAGATAAACAGGTTCAGGATTAGAACCATGATGAGGCCGACAACGGAGTTGACGAGCTCCAACAGGCCCCATGTCTTATAGGTATCCTTCATCGACAGGCCAAACGACTGCTGGAACAGCAGGTAGCCGCCGTCATACATAGGCGTGATGGTATTGGATGCGCAGGCGCAGACCAGTACTGCAAGCACCGGGTTGATGCCAAACTGCGTAACCATAGGTGCCACGACGCCGACGGCGGTGATGGCCGAGACGGTGCCCTGGCCGGTGAGCAGGCGCAGGACCACCGTGATCACCCAAGCCAAAATCAGCGGCGACACCGGCATGAGGCTCACCATGTCGGCAAGCGTCGCGCCAACGCCAGAAGTAATGATGACCTGCTTCATGATGCCGCCGGCACCGATAACGAGCAGCACGTTCGCGACGCCCTTGATAGCATCGGACATAGAGCTAGAGATCTCTCCGCCATCCATGCCGCGCGTATAACCATACGCAACCATGGCAAGAATCATCGTGATGAGCATAGTGATATCTGCGCTACCGATGCAGCTGGCAAGATCGTATGCAAAGCAACCCTCGCCCACCGTGTTCTTGATAATCGAAGCCCCAATCATGATGATTGCCGGGAACAGCGGCACCAGAATGGAAAGCCAGAACGGCGGAAGCTCGTCCGCGGGCCTGCGCTCCGCCGGCTTCATAACATTGCCAAGCGGCATGTCATCGAGACCGGGGATGAAATGGCACAGCAAAAGACCAGAGCAGATAAGTGTCGGAATCGTGACGATCAGACCAAAGATGTAGACCGGCGGAACCTCGGCACCAAAGGCACTCACCAGCGCCATAGGACCAGGCTGCGGCGGAAAAAGAGAATGGCCCATCGTGGTACC
Source organism: uncultured bacterium (assembly GCA_905215815.1). GTDB lineage: Bacteria > Actinomycetota > Coriobacteriia > Coriobacteriales > Coriobacteriaceae > Collinsella. The sequence goes on from CAJMRN010000047.1 coordinate 11,496, forward strand.
AGAAACAGCTGGGATAATCAGGCGCATATAGGGGATGTCGGCCTCTTTGGCGATGCTGATAACGAGCGGCGTAACGATAAGGAACGCCACCTCGTAGAACATGCTCATACCAAAGATAACGCCGATGATCAGAAGCGCAACAGGCAGCAGCTTAATACCGAGCTTGTCAACGATAGTGTCGGCAATCTGCTGCGAGGCACCCGAATCGGTCATCAGTTTTCCGATGGCTGCGCCAAAGATAATGATCAGCGCAAGCGACTTAAGCGTTCCGCCCAGTCCATCTTCCATGGTGGTGACAAGGTCGCCCACAGAGATGCCGTCGGCAAGGGCGATAAAAATGGCGGAAAGAATAAGCGCAATGATGCTGTTGATTTTAAACTTAACGATCATGGCGACCAGCAGGACTACGCCCACCAGCACCCAAAGGAGCGAAACAACTCCTGCATTCATAGATAAGCTCCTTTTAACTGGCAATGAAGCCAAGTGCTTCTATTCGAAATAGCCGCTTTTACTCGCTTACAGGTTGGCGACAATTGCCTGGGCGATCTCGTCGTACTGAGCCGACTCGAGCGTGACGCGACCGGGGTTCATGGCAAACACGTCGCCAAACTCAAACGGGTCGTCCTTGTACTTGGGGACGATATGCACGTGCAGGTGATGCATGGTGTCGCCGTAGGCACCAAAGTTAATCTTGTCGGGATTGAACGCCTTGTGCAGCGCTGCCGCGACGTGGCGGACATCGGCCATAAAGGCGGCGGCGTCTTCCTCGGACATGCAGGAGATGTCATCGACGTGCTGCTTGGAGGCCACGATTACGCGGCCCTTATGACTCTGCTCCTTAAACAAGATGAGCTTGCTGGCAGGCAGGTCAAGCATGGGGATGCCAAAGGCATCGACGAGCGTGTTGTCGGTCCCGCACATGCAGTACGAGCAATCGGTATGCTGTTCCATGGTGATCCTTTCAATCTGGACAATGATGAATGCCGCTTTTGCGGCAGGTGTAACCCCTCGTTTACACCACCAGATAATGGACAGATACAACGCATGCGTAGTCGATACGAAATCGGTTTCGTATCGACTACCGCCATGATACAGCCAACGAGTTGTTACGATTAGGTGAACGTTCACTTTTTATTGTTTTTCTCTTTGCAAATAGAATCCCGTGCGTATACTAAGGCTCAAACGAAACCGATTTCGTCGAGCGTGAGCAATAGGATGCTAAGACGCACCCTACCATCTTGGCATCCTATTGCCCACGCAATGTCATTTGCTTTCCTCCCGTCTCGCTGGCCCTTCAGTCCCATTCCGGCACAGCGAGACACTTCCTAGACAACTGACCGTGGGGCCGGCTTTTCTGCTTTAACAGCAGTGCCTCCGATAACCCTCTTTTGCCGGTCCGGGTCAGTTTTTTCACACAACCGAAAGGACGGGTAGCAACATGCGACCGCTCATCATCATGAATGGCGAGAAGATCGATTGGTTCCATACCGTCATCAGGATGCTGATGTATCTGGCGGGCGTTGCAGTACTGGCACTCGGCATGAGTCTCCAGACGGCATCCGGCCTGGGCGTCGCCGCGCTCACGTGCTTTGCCACAACCCTATCCATGCTCACGGGCAAGACGCTCGGCTTTTGGATCACTGCTACCTATGTCGCCTACATCGTGGCACAATTCACCATCTTGCGACGCGAGTTCCAGCCGCGCATCCTGCTCGAGCTGTGCTTCTCAACGCTCATCGGCGGCTTCACCGACTTCTTCATGGCGGTCAACCCGCTGCATCCCGCAGCACTCCCCATACAGGTTGAGACCATGCTGCTCTCCCTCGCTGTCACTGCATTTGGCGTAAGTCTCGTCGTCAACATGGGCGTTGTCCCCAACGCGCCCGACGGCCTGGTGCAGGTCATTGCCGAAAAGATTAAACGCCGCTTTGGCGACGTAAAAGTCGTGTTCGACTGCTCGCATGTCGCCGTGTCTCTCGTTCTGTCGCTCGCGCTCATGCACAACCTGGGCGGCTTTGGCGTGACCACCGCCATCTCGGCGCTGTTCTTGGGCCATGTCATCAACATCGCTAATAAGCTGTTCGCCCAGCGCTTTGTGCGCGCGGCATTCGGGAAATAGCACCACCGTAAGAACCCGCAAACAGCGCTATACGTTGCTATATCTCACTATACTTTGCTATATCTTGCTATACTTTGCTATATCTTGCTATATCTTGAGCAAAGGTGGCTCACATGCAAACAAACCCTTTTAAGCCCACAGCAGGTAAAACACCTCCCACGATTATCGGCCGCGAAGATGTGCTCGAAGAATTCAATGAGGGCCTCACCAACGGGCCTGGTGCCCCTGGGCGCCTAATGCGCATAGCCGGCGTCCGTGGAACGGGCAAGACGGTCCTCCTTGACGAGTGCTCACGTTTGGCGCAAAGCCGTGGCTGGACGGTCATAAAAGAGGTCGCAACCGAGGGACTTTGCCAGCGCATTCTCGAACAGCTGCAGCCCAAATTCCAGGCCAAGCACGCCAGATTTGAGCCCACCGTAGCTGGCATATCCATCGGCAGCATAGACATTGAGCGAATCGGCCCATCGCTACGCGACGCCATGAGACAGACAATAACCAAGAATGGAAATGGCCTGCTCATCACTCTCGACGAGGTTCAAGACGCAGAGCTCGATGAGGTCCGAACGCTCTCCATTGCGATTCAGCAGGTTATCGGCGAAGACCTTGATATCGCCTTTGTTTTTGCTGGGCTGCCTTCGATGATTGAAAGCATCATCAACGGAAAGACACTTACGTTTTTGCGCCGTGCCCTCCCCTTTGATCTGAAGGCTGTGGCAGTAACCGAAGTGTCGTACTCCCTCGAGGAAACCATTGAAGCGTCTGGCATGGAGTTGCAGCCAGGTATTGCCGGCCAACTTGCCGAGGCAACGCAAGGCTATCCTTTCATGATCCAACTCGTTGGATACTACGCATGGCAGTTGGCAAGACGTGCACACACAGCGATTATTGGAGAAGAAGAAGCCGAGCGTGGCATTGCAACGGCACGCGAACGCTTCTGCGCCATGGTGATTGAGCCCGCGCTGCAGCGCATTCCGCCCACGTGCATCGCTTATCTGCTGAGCATGGCGTCTTTGGGGCAGACGAGCTCGACCAGCATGGTTGCCGATGCCCTGAACAAAACGCCTCAACAGGTGAGCTCCGTCCGCAGCCGCCTGTTAAGAGAATCGATTATCGAGGCTCCTTCGTACGGCAAGGTCTCATTTGCCATCCCCTACATGCGCGACTACCTCTACGAGCACAAAGCCGAACTGGAAGTTGAACTGTAGAAACGACAACTGCCCTGCAAGATGAAAACCGTTTTCGTACGGATTTTGTACCAGACGCAACACGCTTTCGTCCGGCGATGCGTCTGCAATCCAAACGAAAAAGCCCCGAGCCCGTATGAACTCAGGGCCTCTCGCGCCGGGCATCTATGAGAGGGAATCGATGCGCATGGGCGCTACTCCACGTAGCCGCCCTGGGATGGCGGAAACCTCGTCGTTCCCCGCCTGATGGGCGTGCTCAAGGCATCCGTCCCCCTCTTTATCGACGTGACTGGCAAAAAGCTCGTCGAGGAAACTATCCGCACGCACCGCGATGTGGCCGACGCCATCGCCTCGCGCAATCCCACCGCCGCGCACGACGCGATGTATCTGCACCTGGTGTATAACCGCAACATGATTGCGGAGGGAGCAGAAGCAAAAGGCATTTAGGGCCCGACAATAATCTTTCTTTGGCAAAACGCAGGCGGCGGCTGCCCAACACACAGGGCAGCCGCCGCTTTTTGCAATCGATTGGTGCAAAGGGGTTGACTAGAGTTCGCAGGCAACCTTGTAGCCGTCGCCGATGGCGTCGCGAATGTTGCCGCACTTGTTGGCGTCACCCAACACGTGGG
>CAJMRN010000048.1 GCA_905215815.1 uncultured bacterium
CGGCCACAACGGCGGCTCCGGTGCTGCGGCGCGCGATTCGATCTGGCACGCCGGTCTGCCGCTGGAGCTTGGCCTTGCCGAGGCCCAGCAGACGCTGCTGCAAAACGGCCTGCGCTCACGCGTGGTGCTCGAAGCCGACGGCAAGCTCATGGACGGCACCGATGTCGCCGTCGCTTGCCTGCTGGGTGCCGAGGAGTTTGGCTTTGCGACCATGCCGCTCATCTCCATGGGCTGCCTTATGCAGCGCGACTGCCAGCAGGATACCTGCCCGGCCGGCATCGCCACGCAAAACTGTCGCCTGCGTCGCGGCTTCCGCGGCAAGCCCGAGCACGTCGAGCACTTTATGCTCTTTGTTGCCGAGCAGCTGCGCGAGGTCATGGCGAGCCTGGGCTTCCGCACCGTCGACGAGATGGTCGGCCATCCCGAGTGCTTGCGCCAGATTGAGGTCCCGGGCAACCGCAAGGCCAACCTGCTCGATCTGTCGCCCGTGCTGGCGAGCGCGACCTGCGAGTTCGGTGCCCACATCCCGGGTGCCGACGGTCGTCACTTCCTGCCGCAGATGGCTGCGGACAGCGAGCTCGAAAAGACGCTCGACTCCACGTTGTTTGTGCCCTATACGGCCGATGCCCGTGCGCACCTGCGTCCGATTCGCTTCCGCGCCGATATCGCCAACGTCAACCGCTGCGTGGGCACCATCTTGGGCAACGCGGTGACCAAGGCGCATCCCGAGGGCCTGCCCGCCGGCTCCATCACCATCGATTGCGATGGTTCGGCCGGTCAGAGCTTTGGCGCCTTCCTGCCGCGCGGCATTACGCTCAACGTGTGCGGCGACGCCAACGACTACTTTGGCAAGGGCCTTTCGGGCGGCGAGGTGTCGGTGCGCCCCAACCCGCATGCGACCTACAAGTTCGACGAGAACATCATCGTGGGCAACGTTGCGTTCTTTGGCGCTACGAGTGGCCGCGGCTTCATTAACGGCCTGGCCGGCCAGCGCTTTGGCGTACGCAACTCCGGTGCCACGGTGGTGGTCGAGGGCTGCGGCAACCATGGCTGCGAGTACATGACGGGAGGTCTGGCGCTCATCCTGGGCGAGGTCGGGCAGAACTTCGCCGCCGGCATGACGGGCGGCGTGGCTTACGTCTTTGACCAGTACGGCACGCTCGATGCCCGTGTGAACCACGAGAGCGTTGAGCTTAAAGCCCCGACGGCCGGTGAGCTGGCGCAGATTCGTGCGCTCGTCCAGGAGCACGTGGACGCGACGCAGAGCCCGCGCGGCATTAAGTTGCTCTACAGCTTTGAGACGATGAGCAAGCACTTTGTGAAGGTCATTCCGACCGAGTACGAGCGCGTGCTGGCGATTGTCGCCGCCGCCGAGGCCGTCGGCAAGACGCATGAGCAGGCCGAGGAGCTGGCGTTTGACATTGTGACCGGTCGCGCCGACGCCGCCGATGTCGCTCGCTTTGATGTGGCGGGTGGTGTCGCTGGCGCTGTGCCCGCCGCCGCCAGCTCTGTTGCTTCGACCAAGAAGGAGGCGTAAGTGCCATGGGTAAGCCCGGTGCTTTTCTTGATATCGATCGCGTGACCCACGAGCTGCGCCCCGTGGAGGAGCGCAGCCGCGATTTCGATCCGCTGTACGTGGAGCTCGACGACGATGCGCGCCGTGCCCAGGCGAGCCGCTGCATGATGTGCGGTGTGGCGTTTTGTCAGATGGGCGCGAGCTTTGGCAAGGCATGTCCGAGCGGCTGTCCGCTGCACAACCTGATTCCCGAGTGGAACGAGCTGGTGTACCGCGGCCGTTGGGACGAGGCTGCCGAGCGCCTGTCACTCACCTCGCCCATGCCCGAGTTCACGAGTCGCGTGTGCCCGGCGCTGTGCGAGGCCGCATGCAACCTGGGCTCGGTCGATGGCCAGCCCACGACGATTCATGACAACGAGCGCGCGATCAGCGACCATGAGTGGGCCAACGGCGGTCCGCACCGCTTTGAGCCGGCAGGGGAGGGTGCACCCACGGTTGCCGTGGTGGGTTCCGGTCCCGCTGGTCTGGTGGCAGCATGGGAGCTTGCGCGTCGTGGCGCCCGCGTGACGGTGTTTGAGCGCGACGACCGCCCGGGCGGTCTGCTCATGTACGGCATTCCCAACATGAAGCTCGAGAAGTCCGTGGTCGAGCGTCGCGTGGCGCTCATGCGCGAGCTGGGCATTGTGTTCGAGCTGAGTGCCGACGTGAGCGATTCCAAGGTTACCGCCAAGCTCGACGACTTTGACGCCGTCGTGGTGGCTGCCGGCGCCCGTGCTCCGCGTGGGCTTTCGGCTGCGAACATTGATGCCCCGGGCGTGGTGTATGCCGTGGACTACCTGGCGGCTTCGATCGTCTCGGTGCTCGATGGCGGCGAGCCCGCTATTGACGCGCGCAGTCTGGACGTCGTGGTCATTGGCGGCGGCGATACCGGTAACGACTGCGTGGGCACCGCGGTACGTCAGGGTGCGCGCAGCGTGCGCCAGTTTGAGTTCTTGCCGGCGGCGCCTGATGCGCGCGCGGCGAGCAACCCCTGGCCGCAGTGGCCCAACGTGAAGAAGACCGATTATGGCCAGCAGGAGGCCATCGCTGCCATGGGCGGCGAGATGCGCGCTTGGGGTGTGGATACGCTCGAGGTACTGTTGGACAAGAAGGGCGCGGTCGCGGGCCTGCGCGTGGTCGATCTGGATTGGTCGGCTGGCAAGCCCGAGCGCATCGCGGGCTCCGAGCACGAGGTGCCGGCCCAGCTGGTGCTCATCGCCTGCGGCTTTACGGGTCCCGAGCATGGCGTGTTCGACGCCGTTGGCGTGCCTGTTGCCACCGCTGGTCGTCCGCTGCCGGTGATGGCTGCCGAGGGCTCGCACCTTGCGGCCCGTGTCGACGGCGTCGCCGCGGGCGCCACACCGGTATACGTGGCCGGCGATGCTCGCAATGGCAGTTCGCTCGTGGTAAGCGCCATGGCCGACGCCCTGGCCTGCGCTGCCGAAGTCGCCGAGGCGCTGGAGCTGTAAAGTAGTCATTTAAGAACGTCCCCAATGACTAGTCATTTTTTGTCTAGTCGTTGGGGACACTCTTTGCGAGCGATTTGCTCGTTTGTCGACGTACGGGTGTTTATTTGTCGACTTCTTGGGCTGTGGTCACCTGTTGTTTCTGTGGTGGCTGTGGGTATCTGGCTCAAAAGGGCGGGTTGGCCGTCTATGTTTACCTGCGGTTTTGTTGCGGTGCGCATTTTCGGTCAAGCTTTTCGTCAAGTGTTTGGTCAGCATCTGGTTTGCAGCCGGAGGCCTATTTTGCCCGCGCTGGTCGTGGCCGACCACCCTCCTCGTAAGCTCAAATTGAGGTCTATCAGTTTGAGGAGGATGCCATGACTGACCACGCTTTAGACCGAGCGCAGCTAGCCGAAGCCGTCGGCAACGATATTGCCGACATAGCCCATTTTTGGATGCTGCGGAAGTTCCAGTTTTTGGAGCCGGCGCGCGAACAGTTCGAGATCATTGTCGACCCGTGGCTCAGCTATTGCACCGAGCCTTCGCAAAACGAAATCATGGCCTACAACATGGCGTTTACCGATTGGCTGCTCTTCGAGCGCTCCTATCGCCATGGCAAGACGCTGCTCGAGCTGTATGTTGACGAGCCGCCGGCATCGCTTTCGCCTGCCTCGCTCAAGCGGCTCGAGCAGGTACGAGACACGCAGTATTTCTCGCGCTTTGGCATTTTGGACAAGGATCCTGCGAACGGCATAGTTGCGCTGAAGGATACGCGCACTGACCGTCGCTTTGATGTCTACGACCCGCATATCGTGCAAAAGGAGCATTGGAGCGACGGCGCGATTGCGGTGCGCCTCGCTTGCGTCGACGATGTCTGGCTGACGGCGGGACAGCTCTATCTGTACGACATCGCGCGCCTGAGTGACACGGCAGTCGATGGGCCGGGTGCGGTGCATCCGGAGGACCTGCAGGATGGCTTTGACACCTCGTGGATCAGCTTCTTTTTGCGCCTGGTCCGCGACATCATGGGCGCCCAGGGGCGCTACGTAAAGTCCCTCAACATCTACGAACAAGAATGGGAGTAGGGGATGTGACTGGTGTCGCCCTACAGCCCTGACTTTGTCTCAATCTGTAACGTTTAGCGGCTGTTTGAGCCCGTAACTGTTACAGATTGAGACGGAAGGTTGGCGGCTGTCGAAAGATCTTGTTCTGTAACAACTAGAGGCTCAAAGACTGTCTTCCTGTTACAGATCAAGACATTTGTCAGCGGAGGCAACGGTGACGATGGTCCATTTGTCTGACGTGGTGGTGACGAAAGTGTCTAATACCGTTCTCAAACACAAACATGCGACTCGCAACACGTTGGCGCGGAATAGAATGCTCGCGCGGCTCACGGAGACGGCCAAGCAAGGTGCGCTGCTCGCAACGCATGACAATACCGAGCTCATGTGGCTGCGACGCCATGTTGGAACCGACGATATCGCGGAGCCCGAGCCGTACCTGTTCTGTTTTCAGCATGATTGGGATGCATTGACGCCGGCGGAGCGAGCGCTGAGGACTATCAAAGGGCTTGCGGAATTTCATCCCGATTGGGCGTTTTGGGGCTATGACGCGGCGCTTTTGTGGGGTCTGGAGGTGCCGAATGATCTGCTCGGGCCGCGCTTTCTTGTTAAGACGGGTTGTTCGGTGACGTTGAGCGGCGGGTGCAGGTTGTTGCGTCCGCAGATGGCGGGCGCGCTCGAGCGTGTTGATGGCGTGCGGGTGACGTCGTTTTGGCGCACGGTGGAGGATTGCTTACTGCGTGCGCCGTTCTCCTACGGGTTGGCGATTGCCGATTCTGCACTGCGGGCGAAAGGCGTATCACGTTGGGATTTGTGCGAGCGCCTCCGCGCCGATTGCGAGGGCAGGCGAGGGTATCGCAGAGCACAGGTGATTGCGTCGTATGCGGACGGGCTGTCCGAAAACGGCGGCGAGTCTCGGTTCCGAGCGTTCTTTATTGCGTACGGCTTTTCAGTTCCGGAGCTGCAGGTGGAGTTTCGCGACCCGCTCGATTCGAGCCAGGTGTTTCGCGTCGACTATTTTTGGCGGCTCGAGAACGGGACGTGTGTCATCGGCGAGCTCGACGGGAAGGGAAAGTATACCCTGCAGGATGGTGGGGATCGGGGGTCGGTCGACCCATTCGTGGCAGAACGTCAGCGAGAGTCTCATCTGACGATGCTCGGGCACAAGGTGCTTCGGTTTACGTTTAACGAACTCAAAGACCCGGGGAAGCTGGTCGAGAAAATGAGGCTGGCGGGTATTCCTCGGCAGGCTGAATTGGCTGAGGAGTGGAGACGTCAGTGGTATGGGCGCTGAGAGGTTTTGTCTCAATCTGTAACGTTTAGAGGTTGTTTGAGCTCGTAATTGTTACAGATCGAGACAAGCCGGTGAAACGTCGACCGAATGTCTCGATCTGTAACATCAAGGGGCCCAACAACCCTGTATCTGTTACAGATCGAGATATTTCCCTGGTGTCGCTGGGGTGGGACTGCAGCGTATTCCGTCCCCCACATCCCCTCTTCCCTCCGTTAACCGATATGTCTATGGCAATCGGGCTACACTGGATAATAATGGACAGATGTTCAAGTTTTCTGAGGGGGAGGAGCTCGATATGGCGTCTGCCGATCGTTCCACGTTGTTTATCAATGCGACCGTCCTGGATGGTTCGGAGCATATGGAGCCGCAACCCGATATGGCCGTGACTGTTGAGCGCGGTGTCATCACGTGGATGGGGCCGAGTGCTGTGGCGCAGGCACCTGCAGGTGCCGAGGTCATCGACCTGGCAGGTGCGTATCTCATGCCCGGTCTCATCAATATGCATGTGCATCTGTGCGGTTCGGGCAAGCCGGTTTCGGCGGGCGATGCGGGCGCGCTGATGAAGAAGCTCGATAATCCCGTGGGGCGCGCCATCGTGCGCCATATTCTTAAGGGCAGCGCCCAACAACAACTGGCAAGTGGCGTGACCACGGTGCGCGGCGCGGGCGATCCGCTGTTTGCCGATCTGGCCGTGCGCGATGCTATCGATGCCGGCAAGTATCAAGGTCCTCGCCTGGTGGCGCCGGGAACGGGCGTCACGGTGCCGGGCGGCCATGGTGCGGGACTGTTCGCCCAGGTGGCAAACAGTCCCGCCGAGGCAGCCGAACAGGTGCGCGACCTGTATGCGCGCGGTGCCGACGTCATTAAGCTGTTCGTAACGGGCGGTGTGTTCGATGCGACCGAGGTGGGCGAGCCGGGCGTGCTGCGTATGCCGGTGGAGGTTGCCGCTGCGGCGTGCGAGGCGGCGCACGAGGTTGGCCTTCCGGTCATGGCCCATGTCGAGAGCACCGAAGGTGTGAAGGCCGCGCTTGAGGCCGGCGTCGACACAATCGAGCACGGCGCTCCGATGACCCCCGAGATCCTGGAGTTGTATCACGGTGCCGCGGGTACGCAGCTTGAGGGGCGTGCGCCCAGCGTTACCTGTACGATCAGCCCGGCGCTGCCGTTTGTGTTGCTCGACCCGGAAAAGACCCATTCGACCGACACGCAAAAGAAGAACGGCGACATCGTGTGCTCGGGCATTATCGAGAGCGCTCGCGCCGCCCTGGATGCCGGCGTTAAGGTGGGCCTGGGCACGGACTCGAGCTGCCCGTTCGTGACGCAGTACGACATGTGGCGCGAGGTGGCCTATTTTGCCAAGTACGTGGGTGTGAGTAACGCCTTCGCGCTGCATACGGCCACGCAGGTCAATGCCGAGCTGCTGGGGCTGGGCGGCGAGACCGGCACAATCGAGTGCGGCAAGGCCGCCGATATCCTGGTGACGCGCAAGAACCCGCTCGATGACCTGTGCGCACTGCGTGAGCCGGCGTACGTGATGTGCCGTGGTGATCTGGTGCGCAAACTCAAGGTGAAGCGCTTTCCCGAGGTGGACGCCGAGCTCGACGCGATTATGGCCATGCCTGCCGAGGCGTTGGCCGAGGAGCTTGCCCGCGATGGCGTAGCATAGGTGTGACAAAGGGACGGTCCCTTTGTCATAATCAAAAAAGCCGAGGTCTCAGCGCGAGGCCTCGGCTTTTATTTTGTCCTATGGTGTAGCGGCTAGGAGCGCGTCTCCATCTTGGCGTGGCACTTGGGGCAGGTGACGCGGATCTTGCCCTTGCCCTTGGGGACGGAGAGCATCTGACCGCAGTTGGGGCACTTGAGGTATGCCGTGGTCTTGCGACCCTTCCACATCTTCTTGGCCGTGCGCTTGGCGCGCTCAAAGTCTTCCTTGCTGGTGCCGGCCGCGCGTGAGGTGCTGGCCGCTGCAGCGCCGCCGCCCAAGCTGGCGACGAACTTGCCCAAGCCGGGAACATTGGCGGTCGTGGCGACAAAGGCCTCGTTCTCCTTGCGACGTGCATCGATATTTTTGGACAGGCCGCGCAGCACGCCAATCACGATAACGGCGATGGCGATCCAGCTGAGCCACTGGATGCGGGCTATCGATCCGATCATCGCGATGACGATGCCGGCAAAACCCATCACGATGGTGAGTTCGTCGGCGCCATTGCGGCCTTTCATAAAGTCATTCATGCAAATTGCCTTTCGTTCGATATGCTGCACGCCTTTATACCCGATTTAGAGCAAGGGGGACAGGTCAATCTGCGCCAATGTGGTGCAAACGTACCTGTCCCCGATGCCCCAATTACTTGGAGAGCTTGTCGACGACGCGTTCGATCTCGGCGAGCTTGGCGGCCTTGAGGTCTTCGTCGCCCGATTCGATCGCCGAAGTCACACAGCCCTCGATATGCGCCTTAAGCACGTCGGCGTTAATGCGCGCGAGGAGCGCCTGTGTGGCCATGAGCTGCGTGGAAATATCGACGCAATAGCGGTCCTCCTCGACCATCCGCAAGATGCCGTCGATCTGACCGCGTGCCGTCTTGAGCATGCGGGTCACCGATTTATGGTCTGCCATCATGTCGGGTCCTCGTTTCTGGTCGATCTTCCGGATGTCCCCGTCAGTTGCGGTGAAATACGGACCGTTTAAAGGCCTAGGGCGGCACAACAGTCCGTATTTCACCGCAACTTCTGAGGATTCAGTAGGCAGCGACTGCTATGCGGCGGTCACCGAAAGGGCGTGGAACTTCTCGCCGGCGCCCTCGACAGCGGCGGTGAGCTGCTCGACGGTCACGGTGTCGGCGCACTCCACCTGGACGGTCTGGGTCTCGTGATCGGCGTCGGCGTCGGTCACGCCGGCCACGTTGAGCAACGCCGTCTCGACGGTGGCGTCGCAATGGCCGCACATGAGGCCGGAAGTCTTGATTGTGTAACGCATGGGTATTCCTCCCTGTTGTGTCGGCTTTCCCAGGCACCCGACCTTGACCTTCAAGCCGTCGCTCGCGTACCAAAGTGCGCGTCGCTCCTCTTTCGGGTCAATCTCGGGCGTCTGGAAAACCCGTTCTAGATGGACTTAATGGTGAGCCTATTTTGCCACTTTTGGCTTAAAGGTTTTTAAGCGCAGCGCATTGCTTACGACGCAGACACTCGACAGGCTCATGGCCGCGGCGCCAAACATCGGCGAGAGCTGCCAACCGGTGAGGGGGAAGAACACGCCCGCCGCCAGCGGAATGCCGATGCCGTTGTAGAACAGCGCCCAGAACAGGTCCTGCTTGATGTTGCGAATTGTGGCGCGCGACAGCTCGATGGCACGGGCGACGTCCATGAGGTCGCTGCGCATGAGTACCACGTCGGCGCCCTCCTTGGCGATGTCTGCGCCGGTGCCGATAGCAAGGCCCACGTCGGCGCGCGCCAGGGCGGGGGAGTCATTGATACCGTCGCCCACCATGGCGACCTTGCTGCCCGCATCCTGCAGCTCGCGTACGTGGTGCTCCTTGTCGGCGGGGAGGACGTCGGCGATGACCTGTTCGCTGCTCAGCCCCACGCGGCGGGCGATTGCTTCGGCGGTGACTCGGTTGTCGCCGGTGAGCATGCGCACGTCGACGCCAAGCGAGCGCAGTGCGGCGATGGCTCCGGCACTCGTTTCCTTGACCTCGTCAGCCACGGCAATGGTGCCGGCGAGCTCGCCGTTCTTGGCAAAGAACAGCGGCGTCTTGCCCTCGGCGGCGAACTGTTCGGCAAGACCCGCGGGCACCTTCGCGCCCAGCTCGTTCATCAGGCGCATATTGCCGGCGGCAATGGCGTTTTGCCCCTCGCGCGCCGTAACGCCTCGCCCGGGCACGGCGGCAAAGTCCTCGACGGCGCGCGCGACAATCCCTCGCGTCTCGCACTCGGCCATAATCGCCTCGGCCAGCGGGTGTTCGCTTGAGCGCTCCAGCGCGGCGGCCAGCTTGAGTAGCGCCTTTTCGCTCATGGCGGGCGATCCGTCGGCGCGCGTGGCTACCACGATATCGGTCACGGCAGGCTTGCCGCGAGTGACCGTTCCCGTCTTATCGAGCACCACGGTGCCCACGCTGCGCAGGTTCTCCAGCGCCTCGGCACTCTTAAACAGAATGCCCATCTCGGCGCCCTTGCCGGTGCCGACCATAATGGCGACGGGCGTGGCCAGACCCAGTGCGCACGGACAGCTGATTACCAGCACAGCGACGGCGGAGGTGAGCGCTTCATTCACGCTACCGGTCAGTGCCATCCACACCACAAAGGTCACGGCCGAGATCACGAATACCACGGGAACAAACACACCGGCGACCTTGTCGGCCATGCGGGCGATGGGCGCCTTGGTGGCGTTGGCGTCCTCGACGAGCTGGATAATCTTGGCAAGCGACGTGTCGGCGCCCACACGCGTAGCGCGGAAGGTAAACGAGCCAGTGCGGTTGACGGTGGCGGCGTTGACGGTGTCGCCGGCGGTCTTTTCCACGGGGATGGACTCGCCGGTGAGCGCGCTCTCGTCCACGGCCGAGCTGCCCTCGAGCACCACGCCATCGACGGGGATGGACTCGCCGGGGCGTACGCGCAGGACCTGGCCGGGAAGGATACTGTCGACGTCGACGGTGGTCTCGCTGCCGTCTTCCGCCACGACGGTCGCGGTCTTGGGTGCCAAGTCGATGAGCGCCTCGATAGCGCCGCCGGTTTTGGACTTGCTGCGCGTCTCGAGGTATTTGCCCACGGTGACGAGCGATAAGATCGTACCTGCGCTCTCAAAATACAGGTTGTCCATGCTCGTCATCATGGCCTCGTGGACCTGACCCGCGGCTAGCTGGTCGGCCATGATGAACATGGCGTAGAGCGACCAGGCGACGGAAGCGGTCGCGCCCACGGCAATAAGGGCGTCCATGGTGGGCGCGCCGTGCGCGAGCGATTTAAACCCGTTGATAAAGTACGCGTCGTTGACATAGACGATGGGGATGAGCAGGACGAGCTCGGTGAGGGCGAGCGTCATGCTATGGGTATGGTCGGTGAAAATGCCGGGCAGCGGCCAACCGAGCATGTGCCCCATGCCTATGTAGAACAATGGGATGAGGAATACGATCGAGACGATGAGGCGGGTGCGCATGGCAGAGGCGGCGGCCTCCAGCTTTTTGGTTGGCGACTCCATATGGGCGGTGCCGGACCTGACTTGTGTGCTGCCGTTTGAGCTGGCGGCACCGGTGCCCGCATCGACGGGCGAGGCCGAGTAGCCCGCGCGGTCGACGGCGGTGCAGATATCGTCGGGGGAGACCTGCGCGGGGTCGTAGTCCACCAGCATAGAGCCGGCGAGCAGGTTGACGGCGACGCTTTGGACGCCGTCGAGTTTGCTTACGGCGCGGTCCACGTGCGCCTGGCAGGCGGCGCATGTCATGCCACCCACGTCGAACTTATCTTGAGCCATGGCTTCTCCTTTCTGTGGTTCGGTGTTGGAATTGTTAACCTGCCGATACTATACACCCATACCCCCTGGGGGTGTCTAGTACAGAATAAATGTATGACATTTCGCTACAGATGAAGGTAGTTGGTTGGCCGATGGACCGTTCCAACCAATCATCTCAATCTGTAACATCTGGACCGGTTTTTGAACCATAACTGTTACAGATTTAGACGAACTGTTGAACGGCAGTCCAAACGTCTCAATCCGTAACATATTGACCTGATTTTGCCGAGTAGATGTTACAGGTCGAGACAAACCATCCAGGCCAATCCGAACATCTTGATCTGTAACATCTAGACCAGTTTTTGAGTTCTAACTGTTACAGATCAAGACAATTGCCGGGGAGGGGTCCCGTCACGGCAAGACGCCCGCTGCCTAGATGCAGAACCCGGGGATCACACAGGTTCGTTTGTTTGGCTTTTCCGCGGGCGTGGCGTACGTAAAGGCGTCGCCGTCGTGTCCCACACGGTTTATGTAGAGCGTGCCTTCGGTCTCCGATGAGTCGGGGCTCACCGTGCGCTCCCACCAGCAGGTGTCCTTGCCCTTCCACTGGCGAACCAACGTCTCGTTCGTGGTATACGGACTTACCTTGAGCTCGCGGAAGAGCTGATACTCCTTGCCTTCGCCGTTATAGATGTCGGCCAGGTAGTGAAAGCCCTCGGTAAACGACTCGGGCGGCTGCACTCCGCACAGCTCGACCATGGCGGGCAGCCAAAGAGTTGCGGGCAGCTCGCTCAGGCACGATGCGCTGCTGGCGGCACCCACGTTATTCGAGATCTTTTTGACAGATTTGATGAGTGCGCGCAACTCGTTGGGCAGCAGCTTAAGGCCGTCGCCGTTGAGCCATTCCCGCAGCTCGCAATCTGCCCAGCCGGCGCTCGGCGGTTCAGCCGCAGCGTTGCGCTCGGCAATACCCGCATCGAACATAAACGTCAGCCCGGCCTTGCCCGTCCCGTCCAGAAGCTCATCGTGACGGATGCCCACAAGCTGCGCGCCAACCTGCAGCCCGTTGGTGAGCGTGACACGCTTGGTACACGGATAGGGGATATGCCCATCGGCATCGAGCAGATGATAGCGCTTGGCAATCTCGCGTGCCTCGCTACGGGTCTCGGCGGCCTTAATCTTGAGCGAAATCTCCTGCAGCTGATCCCAAGTGTAGTCGTCAAGCGAACCGCGGATGCCGTCCAGGTAGTCGGGGATGCCAAAGCCATGGGTCGCCGCCCCAATGACGCTGAGCCCCGCAACGGCTGCAACGACGCCACCGATAATAAAGCGGCGGCGGTCATGGCATCGTGCCGGGCCTGCTCCAGGATCTCTCGCGCGCGCTCGCCGGCGACGTCGACCTTAAGGTGCGTGCCAGAATCGATATCAATCGCGGCCTCGTCTCCCGTGCCTTCGCGGCCCTCGGATTCGGCATCGGTGAGGTATGCCGAGAGCACCTCGAGCATCTGCTGCTCGGTGGGACGATCGCACTGCTCGACTGAGAGACCCTTCATGATGATTTGGACGAGCGCTTCATCGCCCTCGCAGCGCGGCTCGAGCGGTGCCGGCTTGGTCTTGGTCTTTACGAGATAGAACGAGCCGGTTGCAGCGGCGTCCGTCGACTCAAAGTCAAACGGTTTGCGACCGCTATAGAGCTGGTACAGAATGCTCGAAAGCGCATAGACGTCGATTGCCGGCGAACGGCGAAGGGCCGCGATGCCTTCGATATCCTGCGTGAGCATCTCGGGCGCGGCGTATGCGGGCGTGGCAAAGCGCCAGATGTCGGCGCGCCGGGTGATCGTGTCGTCGCCGAGAGCCATGGTCGCGGAGCCCATGTCGATGAGGCAGGGGTCAAAGGAACAATCAGCAATCTGCTGCTCGAGCGTTCGGCTGGTGGTGCGGAACATGATATTGGCAGGCGACAGGTCGCGATGGATGACCGGATTCACGAGGCCTTGGGTCATCAAGAGCGCACGAAGCACGGTGTTTCCGACGGCGGCGACCATCTGGGTGGTCAGCCCGCCCGAGGCGTCGTGCGGAAGCAGAGGCAGCGCCTGCTTGAGCGAGGTGCCCTCGACCCACTCCATGAGGATGAGCGGGTCATCCTCGCACGATCCGTAGCCATAGACGCGCGGAAATCCGCGCAGGTGCGAGACAGTGCACAAGTGACGGTACTCTTCGAACAGCGCGGCGGTGTTTGCCAGGTGTGCGGCCGATTGCTCGGCGGAGCGGTCGGGGGCTTGGCCGGAAAGGATGGCGTTGTCCTTGAGTAGCTTGACGGCAAAGACCTCGCCGCTCGTGTTGGTCGCGCGCGTCACGTGCCCGATGTTGCCGTTGTTGCGGTGGGCCGTCTGGAGAATAAGCGTCATAAACCGACGCTTGGCGTCGTCCTCGGCGCTGGGGTCGACCGCCACGGCGGTGTCGAACGTGTCAAGACGGATGAGTTTGTCGCCATAGGCGCTATCGGTAGTATCCATGGCGTTCCTTTGTCTGGCATGGGTTGCCGCGCGTACACGTGAGCAGTGCGGATATCGGTAAAGTACCATGATATCCGCACTGCTCACGTGTACCGCTGAGTATTGTCGTTTACGACACAGAAGGTAGAAGACGAAAGACGGACGGCGACCGTCTTTCGATCGCCGTCCGCGCTAGTCCACAATGACTAGGAATGTCGTGTAGAGACCCAGATGGAGCCTGTCGCTGTTTTCGATTTCCACTGGGGGATAGATCTTGCCGGGCTCGCGTAGGTCGCGCGGCGGCTCGATTACGATATCGCCGTCGCCCGCGCCCGATTCGAGCACCGTGCCGTTGGTCGATCCAAGGCCCTGGGCGTACCAGTGCTCACCCTCAAGCCAAATGCGAAGATGTTCGCGCGATGCGTCGGCGCCCACATCGGTGATGCTGGGCGAGGTTTTGGGCAAGGATCCAATTACCGTGCCACGCGGATCGCGTGTGAGGGGATGGATTTGCATGTCGACGCAGTTGTCGGCATGTGTCCTGAGCAGACCGAGGTTGGGAGCGACGGCGTGCGGCTGATCCAGACTGCCCATAAAGCCACGTCCGACGGTAGTTTCGGTGGTGCCAAAGTGCCCACCCGTCTTGCTGTCGCAAAAGCGCTCGACGGTGGCCACGCCCTGAACGGGATCGGCGAGCGCCCCCGTTGCCACAAAGAGCATAAGGTAAAGCGTGCTTTTCTCACGCACGGCATTGCCGTCAAAGTTGTCGATGCGATTGAGGGCATTTGCATATAGGCGGCTGTCCAGCTTGTAGCTGGCGAGAGCCGACATCATTTCGTTGGCGGCCGGACCGCGATAGTGCTCGGCGATTGCCCGATAGGCGGACTCGCCGCCGCCGAGCTTGCTGCAGATTGCCGCGGAAAGGTTGAGCGTGGTGACGGTAAAGTCGCTGTAGATGGCGGGCGCGCACTGGTCAGGCTTGCGATGGACGATGTAACGGGTGAGATACGAGCGGTTGGAAGAGCATTTCTCGAGCAGGGTACTGCCGAGATAAGAGTTTCCATTGATGAGCATTCGGGCGATCTCGAGATGTTTAAGACCGCCGAACGAGCGAATATCGTTATAGAGGACCGAGCAAGGTGTCTCTGCTGCCACGGATACCTCCTTTGATTGCTTCCTAGCCAATATGGCGATAGGAATTAATGGCTCCCGGTGGGCGACGTATTAAATGGCTGCGCAATATACAGCGTAACCAAAGCAACATTATAGGCCACATGTTCGAAATTGCAGGAAGACTGAGAGATTTGGTTTGGACTGGACGGAAATCCCCCTCTGTCTTGTTCTGTAACATTTGGACCCGGTTTTGCCCTGCATCTGTTACAGATTGAGACAATCAGCCGGACCCGCCGCGTCCGCCTCGTCATCTGTGATTTACGTGGGGGCATACGGAGTACGGGTATACTAACCCGCGGCGAATCTGCTCCATCGCTTAGAGCTGCTGCGTCTGGACGGCGCGTGATAGGGCTGCCAAAGCGATCGCCAGCGTGCTGAGCAACGTCCTCTCTGTGCGCACCCGTTTTTGTATGTATTAGCGCACTACCAAGCACGCCCGCGCGGCCGCATGCCGTGCCCATAGCGCGTGCAGATAAGGAACAACAACATATGCGTAATTCTGTATCCGACGTCACGGACGCCGAGATTCTGGACGAGGCCCGCGAGGCCATGACCCAGGCTGCCTTCGATGCCGCCGATGAGGCCAATGCTGCCCAGGCCGTCGAGTCCGCTACCGAGAGCCTGCCCGCCTTTGACGAGCTGGGCCTTTCCGACGAGATGCTCCGTGCTATCGAGAACCTGGGCTACACGGCGCCGACGCCCGTGCAGGCCGGTTCGATCCCCGTGGTGCTCGAGGGCCGCGACCTGCTTGCCGCCGCTCAGACCGGCACCGGCAAGACGGCCGCCTTTTTGCTGCCGACCATGAACAATCTG
>CAJMRN010000049.1 GCA_905215815.1 uncultured bacterium
CAGCGAGCGGGTCGCATTTGAGACAAGGTGACGTGAAACGAAAGGGCGCTGACCTTCTGGTCGCGCCCTTGAAGTTGAACGTCAGATTGTCCAAATGCGGCCCGCGCAGCGTCGGCCGGTCCGCCGTTCGGTAGAACGGCGGAACCTACTACACGGCCTGTGCCAGTTTCTCGGCACGCTCGGCGGCGGCGAGCGCCTCGATCACGGTGCCGAGCTGATCGCCCAGAAGGACGCCGTTGTAGGTGGAGTTGAAGCCGATACGGTGATCGGTCACGCGGTCCTGGGGCTGGTTGTAGGTGCGAATCTTCTCGGAACGGTTGCCGTGGCCAATCTGGCTCTGGCGCTCGGCACCGAGCTCGGCCTGCTGCTTCTCGAGTTCCATCTCGTACAGACGGGCACGCAGCATCTGCATGCAGACCTCGCGGTTCTGGATCTGGGAGCGCTGCTCCTGCGACTGCACCACGGTGTTGGTGGGCAGGTGGGTGATGCGCACGGCGGAGTAGGTGGTGTTAACGCACTGACCGCCAGGGCCCGAGGCACAGTAAGTGTCGATGCGCAGGTCGGACTGGTTGATCTGGACGTCGATCTCCTCGGCCTCGGGAAGCACGGCGACGGTTGCTGTGGAGGTCTG
Source organism: uncultured bacterium (assembly GCA_905215815.1). Taxonomy (GTDB): domain Bacteria; phylum Actinomycetota; class Coriobacteriia; order Coriobacteriales; family Coriobacteriaceae; genus Collinsella. The sequence goes on from CAJMRN010000049.1 coordinate 632, forward strand.
GATACGGCCCTGAGACTCGGTCTTGGGAACGCGCTGGACACGGTGCACGCCGGACTCGAACTTCATGACGGAGTAGACGCGGTCGCCCTCGACCTTGAACTCGATGGATTTAAAGCCGCCGGCCTCGCTGGGGCTGGAATCGAGCACGGTGGTCTTCCAGCCGCGCGACTCGCAAAAGCGCTGGTACATCTTGTACAGGTCGCCGGCGAAGATGGCCGCCTCGTCGCCACCGGCGGCGGAGCGGATCTCGACGATGGTGTTCTTGTCGTCGTTGGGGTCGCTCGGGATGAGCATGTACTTGATATCTTCCTCGAGCTGGGGAAGCTTGTCCTCGTTCTCGGAGATGTCCATCTGGAGCATCTCTTTCTCATCGGCATCGGTGGTGTCGCGGAGCATCTCCTTGGCAGCCTCGATATCGTCGAGCGCGCTGATGTACTCGCGCGAAGCGGCAATGAGGTCGGACTGGTGCGCGTACTCCTTGTTGAGACGCGTGAACTCCTTGATGTCGGAGGCGACGGCCGGGTCGGAAAGCTTCTTCTCGAGCTCCTCGTAGGCCTTGATGATCTTTTCGAGCTTGTCGCGCATGGCGGGACTCCTTTATATGCGTGAAGGTGAAAATCGGCAGAGTTGATGGGGCGCGCGGCGCCACTGCGGGGGTAAGCCCGGCTAGAACATGTCGATCTTCAGATACATGCGCATCCCTTCGCGTATGGGGTACATAGTTGCGGTCTAACCCATACATGATAGCGTGCGCAGGCAAACCTGCATATAACCCGCACGGAATGATTGGCACAAACAAACCTGACCTCATTGCATCAAGGGCTTGCTTTTTGGCTAGAGCGTTTGGAGTAGAGCGACGATGAAGCGGATGCCCTGGAGGTAGGCGCGGCGGGTGATGCGCTCGTTGGTGCCGTGGACACCGCACTCACACTCGTCGTCATCAACCACAAAGGCCGAGAAGCGAATGCACTCAGGGCAAATGTGCTGGTAGTTGGCAGCGTCGGTCGCACCGATTACGGTCGAGGGCACAATTGCTACCGGCTCGAATGATCCGTTTTCCTCCGTCCCCTTTGGATCACGGAAATAGCGGGCGGCAATGGAGCGAACCGCCTCGAGGCCGGGACCACCGATGCGCGGGGACGGCGAGGGTTCGGAGCTACCGGGGCCCAGCTCCACTTCGGCACGACCGGCAAGGTCCGCCCCGGCAACCGCCTCACGGCAGCGCGCCACAACGTCGGCCACGCTCGTGCCCTCGAGCATACGGAAGTTGATGTTGGCCCACATATCCTGCGGCATTACGTTGGCGCCGGTGCTGCCACCCTCGATCTGCGTGGGTGCGCAGGTGGTCGTCACCAGCGGATAGAGCTTCTTGCTGGCGAGGCAATCGCGGACAATGGCGCCCCCGTTGGCGGCAATTTCATCCGCCGTGTAGAGCCCCAGCTCGACGAGCTGGGCGGCAAGCAAATCGGTCACGCGCGTCGGCCACTCGATATCGCAGATTGCGGTGATGGCACGGCTGAGCACCTCGAGCGACGTGCCGCCGTAGGGGTTGGAAGAATGTCCACCTGCGCTCTTTGTCTTGAGCACAATGTCGGCATAGCCCTTCTCAGCCAGGTCGGCGTGCATGAGCCAACCCTCGCCCGCGCTGTACTCGGCATCCGAAACGATGCGGTAGTCGCCCTCGTCGATCAGGAACTCGAGCTCAACACCGCGCTCCTCGAGCGCGCGGCCGATGGCGCCTGCGCCGCACTGCGTCGTCTCCTCGTCCTGGCCAAAGGCCAGGAGCAGCGTCCGCTCGTGCTGCCAACCGTGCGCCAGCGCATACTCGACAGCCTCGAGAATGCCTGCGACCTGGTCCTTCATGTCGATCGCTCCACGGCCCCAGATGTAGGTGTCGTCCACGTGCCCGCTAAAGGGGTCGTGCGTCCAGTCGGCCTCGGTGCCCGGCACCACGGGAACCACGTCCATGTGGCCCATGAGCATAATGGGCTTGAGGTCAGGGTCGGAACCGCTAAGCGTCACCAATAGCGAATGGTCGATAGGGTCGACCTCGCCCGCCGCGAACACGCGCGGCCACGCCTGCTGCATATAGGCGCGCAGGTCGTCGAACGGCTGCCAGTCCACCGCCTCGGCATCCATACTCGAGATGGTCGGAAATGACAGCACGCGGCCCAAGCGCTCGCACGCGCCAGTTTCGTCCAAATCGGCAAAATCGTCCTCATGCGCAAAGAAGCGCCAAACCTCGGCCATGACATCCTTTCGATTGTGATGACGAGGGCCGCCCCACCGGAGCGGCCCTGCCACGCAAACATTTGCGGTTGGTTATTTGTCCTCGAGATAACGCGAGAGAAACTCGCGGGTGCGCTGGTGCTTGGGGTTGCCGAAGAGCTCGGCCGGCGCGGCGTCCTCGAGCACCACGCCCTTGTCCATAAAGACCACGCGGTCGGACACGGTTCGGGCAAAGGCCATCTCGTGCGTGACGACGACCATGGTCATGCCGTCGGCAGCGAGCTTGCGCATGACCTCGAGCACTTCTCCCACGATCTCGGGGTCGAGCGCGGAGGTCGGCTCGTCGAACAGCATGATCTGCGGATTCATGCACAGGGCACGAGCGATGGCCACGCGCTGTTTTTGACCACCGGACAGGCGGCCCACGGCGGCGTGCGCGAACTTTTCGAGTCCCACGCTCGTCAGATGCTCCATCGCGACCTTCTCGGCCTCGGCCTTGTTCATCTTTTTGAGCGTGACGGGCGCAAGCGTGCAGTTGTCGAGCACATCCATGTTGTTGAACAGGTTAAAGCCCTGGAACACCATGCCGATGTCCTCACGCAGCTTATTAATGTTGCAGCGCTCGGCCGTAAGGTCCTGGCCGTGGAACCAGATGTGGCCCGCGTCCGGGGTCTCGAGCAGGTTGAGGCAGCGCAGAAAGGTCGACTTGCCCGAGCCCGAGGCGCCGATAATGGTGACGACCTCGCCGGATTTGACGGACAGGTCGATGCCTTTGAGCACCTCGAGCGAGCCAAAGCTCTTGCGCAGGCCCTCAACGCGGATGAGCGGCTCATTGGTCTGTGCGGCGGCCGCAACGCCGGTAGTGGCGGTATCTGCCATGATAATTCTCCTCGTCTTGAGCCTAGTTGGAGCTGGGCAGCGTTGCCGAGGCCTCGGCGCCGAGCTTTTTGCCAAAGGCTTCGAGCAGGCGGCTCGCCACGAGCGTCAGGATCAGGTAGACCACGAGCGCCACGCAGTAGACCTCCATCTGGCGGTAGTACACGCCGGCGACCGTGGTAGTAGCGTACATAAGGTCGAACACGCCGATAACCGAGAGCACCGACGAATCCTTGATGTTGATGATGAGCTCGTTGGTGAGCGCCGGAATCGCGTTTTTAATACCCTGGGGGAACACGACTTTGCGCATAGCCTGCCACTGCGACAAACCCAGCGAGCGTGCTGCCTCGGCCTGCCCGGGATCGATGGACTCGATGCCGCCGCGCAGGACCTCCATCATGTAGGCGGTGGAGTTGAGCGAGATGGTGACGAGGCCGGCGGTGAAGGTACTCCAAATCTGGTTGGCCTGAGCGGTCTCGAAGCCCATGCCGCGCAAAACGGTGAAGCCCGCGTAATAGATGAGCAGGCCCTGAACCATCATGGGCGTGCCGCGCACGATGGTGGAGTAGATGGTCGCAAAGCCGCGGCCGATACTCTTAAAGAAGCGCACCAGGTCGTTGTCCACGCGATCGAACGTCTGAATACGCAGGAACACAAAGAGCAGTGCCAGGAAAAAGGCGATGACGGTACCGAAGGTCGCAAGTGCGATGGTGATCTCGATGCCGCGGATAAAGAAGTCGCCGCTCTTGTAGGTCATGTAGACCAGGCTCGACAAAAAGTCGCTGGGGTTGGAGTCCGAGACAATGCTCACTTGCACCAGGTCGATAAATGACATGACGCAGCGGTCGACAAAGAAGATCGCCGCAATAGCAACGACGACACAGCTGCCCAGGCGCGCGCCGCGACGGAAGCGCTCGGATGCGAACGGCGATTTTTCGCGATAGTCGTTCCAGTGCATGAGTTTGGTGACGAGCGCCGCCGCCGATACGACGAGCCAGGCCCAAAGAATTGCCCAAAGGCAATCCTGGAAGATACCGGTGGGGGCCAAGAAGCTCAGCGGCGTGGGGTTGCGCTGGCTAAACGCCAGGCCGAGCGCCGCGATAACGCTCGCGCCCAGGTACACATAACGGTGGTCGGCCTTGATAAAGGAGGCCAGACGATTGATGGTTTTCATGCTGCCTCCCTATGCCGGCTGACGGTCGAGGCACGCGTCCCACATTTGGTCGCGCTCCTCTTGGCTAATGCCCTTGAGTGTCTTGTCGATGAGCTTAAGCAGCTTGTCCGAGCCCTTGCGGCAACCGACATTTGCCGTGACCTCCTGCTTAAAGCCCTCGCCCTCGGCAAACTGGATGGGGACGATACCGGGATTTTGGGCCATATAGCCCTTCTCGTTCTCGGTGTTGTAAGTCACGGCGTCGCACGTGCCCTGCAGCAGATTCGAGAACACCGTGGGAACCGAATCGACCGGGTTCTTGTGCACAACGCCCGGGATCTCGTCGATGACGGTATCGAGCATGGTGTCCTTTTGGCCGAGTACCGTGGCACCGCTAAAGTCGCTGAGCTTGGTGGCGTTTTGGTAGGGGGAACCCTCTTTTACGAACAGGCCAAAGTAGCCAATGAAGTACGGGTCGGAGAAGCCGACCGACTCCTCGCGCTCGGGCGTGGCGCTCATGCCGGCGATGATGAGGTCGATCTGGCCGTTGTTGAGCGAATCGATGAGACCCGAGAAGCTCTGCTTGACGGCAACGGGCTCGCCGCCGAGGGCCTTGCAGACGATCTTGGCGATCTGTACGTCGTAGCCGTCGGCATAGGCGCCCTGCACGTTGTCGATGGGGATGGTGTACTCGCTGGCCTCGGAAACCTGCCAGTTGTACGGGGCGTAGGCCGCCTCCATGCCAATGCGGATCTTATCCTTGCCGATCACGGAATCGGACAGGTCGTCGCGACCGCCGCCCGTCGTGGGCTGAACCACCTTGAGCGTGGACGGGCGCTGACAGCCGGCGAGCGCGCCGGCGACGACGGAAGCGCTCGCAGCGAGAGCGCTACCCAAGAAGATGCGACGGCTGCATACCGGCTGTGGATGCGTGTCGCGTTGATGGGGAGAATGCATAATCTGCCTTCCCTGTTGAATCGTATGCTGACGACTTAACAGGATATACGCCAGCGACCAGCAGTGCAGTACAAGCTCGAAAAATTAATAGACACATGGTAGTCATTGGGGACGTCGATGTTTTGGCAATGCCGGCGAACGACGTCCAGAGCGAACAAGTGGCATGAAAAAGACAAGGCATGACCAGAAGGTCTATGCCTTGCCTTTTGAATGACAAATTATCGCTCTGGACGGCACGCAGCATCGACCGAGCGGCGGAACCTCTAGAGCAAGGTGACGCTAAAGCTGCGTTTATCGGTAGCGCCGGGGGCCAAGGTGATGGTGTTGACCTTGTGCTCAAAGACGTCGTCCTCGGTGGACATGGTGGTGTGACCGGTCCAAGGCTCGAGCGCCACAAACGGAGCGTCGTTGGCGGCAGACCACACGCCGATGTACTTAAAGCCTTCAAAGTCGATCTTGACGCCGTGGCCCGACTTGCGGCCGCGCAGCGTGAGCGTGGAGCCCGGGGTATCGGTGAACATGATGGCGTCGTTATCGAAGCTGCGGTGCGTGATGGGCAGCACGTCCGAGTTATCGGGGGCCTTGTAGCTACCCTCGAACGTCATAAGGCCATCGGGCGTGATGACGGGGGCCTCGTTAGTCCAAGCCTCGGTAAACGCCAGCTCGTAATCCTCGAACGCCTCGTCCTCGGCGCCGGGGGCGGGCACGTTAAATGCGGGGTGGCCGCCCACCGAGAACGGCAGGTCCACGTCGCCGGTGTTGGTGACGGCAAAGGTCTGCGTAAGGGTGGCGTCGCCGGTCAGGGCATAGGTCATGTTGAGCTTAAAGTGGAATGGGAACGCCTTGAGCGACTCGGGCGTGTCGGTGAGCTCGTAGGTAACGGACGAACTGTCCTCCGACACCTCGACGATCTTGTGCTCGACAATGCGTGCGATGCCGTGGCGCGCCATCTCGCAGGTGCCGGCGGCAGACGTCGCCGTGTTGTTGCGCAGCGATCCCACGATGGGGAACAGGATGGGCGCGTGCTTGCCCCAAAAGGCCGGGTCGCCCTGCCACAGATACTCATTGCCGTTGAGGGCAAGGCTCGTGAGCTGGGCGCCCATGGAATCGATGGCCGCGGTGAGGCCGCCGCGCTTGATGGTAGTGACGGTGGACATGCTACTTCCTCCAAAAGTAAACAACAGTGTCGAGGGTTATTGTCCCACTCTTGGCAGCAGGGCTGAGCGGCAGGTGCAGTTATTGAGCAATAGCATAAAGGTCAAACCCACCCTGCGGCGCGCTATCGACCGTATCGGGTGCTTGCGAATTAAAACTCACCGGGACCATGCGCTTTGAGGCGCGGTAACGCGTGCCGTCGGTGGCGACGGGCGGCTCATCGACCGTGAGCTCGTAGTCGCCGGGCTTGAGCTCGATACCGTCACCTTCGGAATTGACGTATTGGTACTCGTCGATTGCTTGTCCCCTGAGCGTGCGGCCCACGATATGGACGAGCATTTGGCTGTCGCCGCGCGCGGTATCCCACGTCGCGCCGTCCTTAACCTCGACCGACACATGCACCGAGCGCGTGCGGCTGAGCGATTGCTCGACGGACATCTCGACCTTGGCGGCGTCTTTTCGCTGCTGCTCGACATGGCTCCAGACGTTTCCAATTACCGAGCATGCGATAACGCCGCCCATGAAGGCGATAAGGATGGGGCCGAGCGGAGAACGGCGGCCCGCGTCTTCCTCACGAGCCAGGTCGGGGCGATGCGTGGGCGCAGGCGCCTGGGCGCCTTGCGCGGGCACGTCGAGAATGCTGAAAGATGCCGTACTGCCGGGGTCGATGGTGTGGCGCGGTTGCGGGGTCTTTGCCGGCGAAATGGACATGTCGGTTGGCTCACCCAGCGTGGCCGTGGCATCGGCCTTTGCCTCGTCGGCCTCGGCCTGGGCCCAAGCCTGTTCAAAGGTCAGGGGCTCGACGGGGTCGGAGGCGGCGTCCATCTCGACGGCATCGTTGCCGGTCTCGTCCTCGTCGCTCGACGCGTCACGCGGCACGGGCTCGTCCCACTCCTCGTCCGGAGCCTCGCCCTCGCTATACCACCATTCAAAGTTATCGATATCCATACGGGGCGCCCCTTAGGCCTCGCAAATAAACACTTGTTAGCCTTATACCCCCAGACGGCACGAGGGCTCGCACGGAATGTGACAAAGGGACTATTCCCTTGTCACATCGAAGTTGCGGTGGAATAGTTCCTGTTTGCACGCCCACTCGAGCTATTTAGGGACTATTTCACCGCAAGTTATTTGAGGGCGACGGGGATTTGGATACAGCAGAAGTCCTCTTGGTGAGACTCGTCGTAACTCGTGGTGTCCAGGTAGCAAAAATCGAAAGCATTGCCGATGGGCTGGAGCGCGTGCCTGTCCATGCAGGCCACGATGGCGCGGATACCCTCGGGCTCGTACGGCATGCCCCAGCGACTCATGCACAGGTACGTGCCCTCGGGCAGCACCTCGACGCCAATCTCCGCCAGCTCGGCAGGATCGCTCGGCAGTATTTCCTCGGCACCACGCGGCAACACGGCAAAGGAACCGGCACCGGCGATGGGGTCGTCGGAATGCAGCGCCTCGCGACGCAGCATGGCGCCCCAACCGCGCATGGGGCGTGTGCCCGTGAGCGCACGCATGCGCAGAATCGCCCGCATGAGCGTGGGGTGCAGCATCGAGCGGCCACGCTCGATATCGCCCGGGAACTCCTCAAAGACCACGTAGCGGCGCTCGAATTGCTTGAGCTCCGGTTTGCCCTCGCGCTCGCGCCAATAGACCGCCTCGTCGTAAAAACTCAGCCGCTCCTGCACGCTCGCACGCTCGGCTTTGAGCCCGGCAATCTGCTCGTCGAGCGCCTGCACCCGCGAGCGCAGGTGGTCGGTCATCTCTCCAATGTCGAACGTCGAGGTCAGGCGATCGATCTCATCGAGTTCCAGTCCCAAGTCGCGCAGCATGCAGATCAGACGCATGAGCGGGATCTGCGTGGGCGAATAGAAACGGTAGCCTTTTTCGTTAACCACGGCGGGTTTAAACAGACCGATCTTGTCGTAGTAGATGAGCGTTTGGCGCGAAACATTAAACAAGCTCGCCATCTCGCTAATCGCATACATACCCGTCTGCATAGGTCCTCCCGACACACCCTTTGACACGAAAAGCCCGCCGCCCACAGGGGCAGCGGGCTCAAACACTACTCGTATCCTACCCTAAAGATGCCTATGACCAGCGCTTATAGTTGGCGCACGACACGCCGACGGCCTCGAGTGCCTTGGCGGCGATGTGATGCACCGCCTCATCGAGCGTGACGGGGCCGTTGTAAAACGTGAGCATGGGCGGCATGAGCATGACGCCCGGCACGCGCGCCAGGCGTGCCATGTTGTCGACATGAATCGCACTGAAGGGCGTCTCGCGCACCATAAGCACCAGACGGCGCTGCTCTTTCATCTGCACATCGGCCGCACGCAGCAACAGGTTTTCGCTGTAGCCGCTCGCGATGCCGGCGAGCGTCTTCATGGAGCAGGGAGCCACGATCATGCCGTCGACCGAATAGGTGCCGCTTGCGATGGCAGCGCCAATGTTCTTGTTGTCGTAGGCCACATCGGCATAGCACGCAAACTCGTCGAGCGTCATGCCGAGCTCCTGCTCGATGGTGATCTCTCCCCCGCGCGTGACGACAAGCGCCGACTCAGCGCCGGCCTGGCGCAGGCATTTGAGGCATTCAAGGCCCAGTGCCGCACCGCTGGCGCCAGACACGCCAACGACAATGCGACGGGGACGAACAGAAGACTCAGGCATGACAACTCCTTAACTACTTGGTAGGGCTACTTACTAGAAGGCGAGCTCGGCGGCCCACTTGTCCTTGTCGATCTCCATGAACTGCGAGCGGATAAAGTTCTTCTTGAGGTTAAACGGAACCGTGCAGTCGAAGATGGCCTTGCAGGCGATACCGTGCTCGCGGATCGAAGGATCGAACGCGGGGTCGTTGGACGGATCGAGCACGTGGCAGTGGCAACCGGGGATGGTGATGAGGTCCACGTCGGCCTGGAAGCGCGTGGTCATGGCCCACATCACGTCACTCATATCGAAGATGTCGACATCCTCGTCGACAAGGATGACGTGCTTGAGCTCGGAGAACGCCGAGAAGGCGAGCATGGCGGCGTTGCGCTGACGGCCCTCGTCATTTTTGCTCGACTTCTTGAACTGCATGATGGCAAGGAACTTGCCGCCACCGCAGGGAGCGGCGTGAACGTTGAGCAGGCGGCCCGGGATAGCGGTCTCGACCATCTTGTAGATGGAGGCCTCGGTGGGGATACCGGCCATGGACACGTGCTCGTGCGAAGGGCCGATGCAGCTCTCCATAATAGGGTTGACGCGCGTGGTGACGGCGGTGATCTTGATCACCGGGCAGACCTTGGCGCCGCCGGTGTAGCCGGGGAACTCGGGCATGGCGTAGCCATGGCCGTTAACGTCCTCGTTGATAGTCTCGTCGTGCATGAGGTAGCCCTCGAGCACGTACTCGGCATTGGCAATGCACTTCTGCGGAACGGTGACGCAGTCGGCAAGCTCGACGGCGCGGCCGCGCAGGGCGCCGGCGATCTGCAGCTCGTTGAAGCCGAGCGGCGTGGTGGGAGCCTCGAAGCCGCAGCACATGTACACGGCGGGGTCCAGACCGATGGAAATGGAGATGGGCATGTCCTCGCCGCGCTGGCAGTACTCGTCAAAGAACGCGCCCAGGTGACGGCTGCCCGGGGTGATCCACATGGCGAGCTTGTCCTTGTCGACGCAGGAGAAGCGGTGGATGGTCACGTCGGACTGGGTGCCATCAGGGCTCGTGCCGTAGGCGAGGCCCATGGTGATGTAGGGGCCGCCGTCAACGGGCGTGTTGGTGGGAGCGGGAACGATCTTGCGCAGGTCAAAGCCCTCGTCGGTCGCCTTGTACACGACCTCCTGGCAGTCGACGTGCTTGCCCTCGGCGATCTGCTCGGGGGCGATCAGGTTCTCGAAGCGCTTGCCGATCTCGAGGCCTAGGTGCTCCTCGTCCAGGTCGAGCAGGGCGGCAACGCGCTTGCGGCTGGCAAGCATGCCGATGCAGACCTTGGCGTCGTCAAAGCCCTTGACGTTGTTGAAGACCATCGCCGGACCCTCTTTGGTCGGGCGCATGACGGTGCCGCCGGCACCGACGTGACGGTAGACGCCCGAGACCTCGGCATCGGGATCGACCTGGGTATCGGTCTCGAGCAGCTGACCCGGCATCTCGCGCAAAAAGTCGAGCGCGGAACGCAGGTCGTGGATCTGGGAAGCATCGGTAGTGGACATGGCGTACTCCTTTCGGGAGAGTGTCCGGCGACGGGGCGCCGCCGGACGGGGTAACGTAATGGGGCCGCGGCGCTCACAAATGGAGCGCTCGACCACTCGAAGTTCAAGCGCTTGGCTGCTTACAGCCGGGGCGCTCGACCGCTTACATCAGGCCAAAGAGGTGGAACCAAGCGGCCTCGACCAGCACGACGACAAAGACGACCGCGGTGAGGGGGATGCCCATGCGCATAGCCTCTTTGGAGGTGTAGCCGCCGGCGTCCTTGCCCTCACCGATAAGGATCGGCAGGTTATGGAACGGCAGGATGTAGTGGATGTTGATGGACGTGAAGACGATGAGCGCCACGGCGAGCGGGCTCACGCTGGAGCCGGCGGCAAAGCTGATGAACGCCGGCACGCACACGCCGAGCACTGCCATGACCGAGCCCATGAACATGTGGATGATCATGGAAAGCGCGGCGACGAGCAGGGCGAACAGGAAGATGTTCTCAGGCACGGAGCTGGGGAGCACGACGTCGGCGATCCAGGCGTTCATGCCGGTGGCACCGCCCACGGAGCCCACGGCCATGGCGGCCGTCAGGAACATGAGGGACTTGATGTCGACAGCGTTCCAGCTGGCGGGAGTGAGGACTTCGCCGATGATGGGCATGGCGAGAGCAACGCCAATGGCCAGGGTGACCCAGCCGATATAGTCGCCCGAGACGGTGAGCCACAGCGCGATGGCGATGACAAGCCACACGATGGTGCGGATCTCCTTGACGGAGAGCTTGCCGAGCGCGGCCTGCTTGGCCACGATCTGCTCGCGATCGTAGACGAGCTCCTTGCTGGGCTTAAAGAGGAAAAGGCCCAGGAACAGGGTGCACAGCAGCGCAACCAGCATAGGCACGCTCATGTACAGGAACCAGTCGACGAAGGACGGGCTCATGCCGCCGGCCTCGGCACTGTACTGCGCAACGAGCGGGTTAAGCGTGGAGTCGCCCGTCAGGAAGAACATGGAACCCGGGGCGGCAGCGGCAAACACGAGGAAGCCGAGCTTGCCCTTGTCGTCGTCACCGTAGCCGGCGGACTCGGCGATGACCGAGACGACGGCGAGGATGAGGAAGGCGCGGGGGAACGGATGCGGGATCAGCAGCGACAGCACAAAGGTGAGCGCGAAGATCGAGATGATGAGCGACTTGGCGTCGCGCACGAACTTGAGCATGAACGCGTAGGCGATGCGCTCGCCCAGGCCCGACTCCTTGACCGCGCTGGCGATGAGGTAGGCGCCGATGACGAGCCACATGGTGGCCTTGGTCCACGAGCTAAACGTGGAGGCGACCGTCGCCGAGATGCTCGCGGCGCCCGTGTCGTCCACGCACACCTTGAACAGGACGAGCAGTGCGCAGTAGAGCAGGCCCACAAAGCCCGGCTGTGCCACGCCGCATGCCCAGAACACCACCGTGGCGAGCGTCAGTGCCAGACAGGTCTGACCGCCGACCGTGAGCTCGACCGTCGAGCTCAGCTCCGCCAAAGGAAGAAACTTCACCAGCAAAAAGACAACGATACCCAGCACAAAGCCAATTTCGCGCTTGGTGATCTTAAACGCCTTCTTTTCCGCTTCCATCTCCCCACCTTTCTTGTTGGGGGCGCTCCGAATTCGCAGCCATGTTGCCGCTTAAAAAGGGGCGCCCGTTATCGGACACCCCTTACGTTGCGCTGTGTTGCGGCAATACAGTCAAGCGGATTTTTTGGATGAGAAGCGATTCCCTAGACAAAAACCGTCACAACATTCGACGCTTTTCCTCGTTTTCGAGATTTTCGCCGAATGTTGTGACGGTTTGGATGTGGCAAAGGGACTGTCTTTTTTACATAGCGAGGGCCGTGCGGATGAATGGGTCGCCGAGGGCCTCGCGGAGCCAGGGGGCCAGCTGCTCGGGGTGACCCTGCAGGTAGCCTTTGAGCTCGGACGGAGCCACGCGACGCACTTCCGAGATCTCCTCTTGGTTGATATGCAGCTCGCCCGGCTCAACATGGGCAAGGTAGACCTCGCACCATTCGCACTCGCAGCGACCGTCGCCGTGGTCCTCGCGGTACACCACGTGTCCGAGGTGCTTGAGCTGATCGGGCTCGCGCGTAATGCCGAGCTCTTCGTTGATGCGGCGCGCCGTGGCGGCCGCGACGTCTTCCCCGGGGAGCGGATGGCCGGCGCAGCTATCGGCCAGCACCCCGCCCCACAGGCGCTTGAGCGGACTGCGGCGACAGAGCAGCAGGCGCGCGTCTTCGCCCCGGCCCTCGACCAAAAGCGTCAGAAATGCCTGATGCAGGATGCCCTCACCAGCATGGGCCTCGATGCGGTCGACGGGGCCAAGCGCCTCGCCGGTCGCAGCATCGACCGCCACGACCTCGGCGCCCGCACCGCCCTCATCCCAGCCGGCGCGCAGAATGCGGGCTGCGGCTTCCTCGAGCGCGGCGATGAGCTCCTTGGTGGTGTCGAGCACGCGCTGCAGGTCGTCACCGCTCGCTTGTTCAACATGAAAACCCGTGCTTGCAACTACCGGCACGCCAAAGCGCGTGGCCAGCGCCGCCGCGATATCGTGCGCCGGGATCTCGTCTCGATGGCACGGAACGGCCAGGATGCTCACCGTTGCCGTACGGCCGGGCTCGGGGCGCGGAATGGCCTGCGCCGTGGCGCCCAGGTGCGCAAACTCCGGCGAGCAGGCGTACACCGCCATGCCTCGCGGCGTCACCGTCAGCTGGGCCTCGAGCGCAAACTTGCCCTCGCCCACTGCAACCTTTGTCGTGTGCATACCCATGGGATCTCCTACCGCCCGCGATGTACCTGAGACCATCTTCGCCTGTATTGCGACTATGCAGGCAAGCCCTCCATGCGACAAAGGGACTGTCCTTTGTCGCATTCTGTTAGAGTTGCAGGGATTGAATCCCGCTTATTCATGCGACATTGGAGTGACAACCTTGACCGCCGCAACCACGCCTAAAAGTAAGCCAACCGCCGCCGCGCTCTCCCCCGCGCGCACCAAGCTCTGCCTGGCGCTGCTCGTGCTGTTGGGATTCTCGCTCGGCTGCTCCGAGTTCGTGGTCATCGGCATCGAAAGCGACTTGGCAACGGAACTCGGCATATCACTTGCCACTGCGGGCCAGCTCATCAGCGTGTTTGCGCTCGTCTACGCTATCGCGACGCCGGTGCTCGCGCTCAGCACGGGGCGATTCCGCCGCTACCAGCTGCTCGTGTGCTATAGCGTCGTCTTTGTGCTCGGCAACCTGGTCATGGCGTTGGCTCCCAACTTCCAGGTGCTGTTTATCTCACGCATTGTCCTGGGCTCTGTCTCGGGTGCGCTGCTCGCCGTGGGCGTGACGTACATCCCTGAGCTGCTATCCCCGCAGCAAACCTCACTTGCCATCTCGGTCGTGTACGGCGCGTTTTCCGTGGCGATGGTCTTTGTGACCTCGATTGGCAAGTTTGTGGCCGACACACTCGATTGGCACGTGGCCATGTACGGCACGCTGACCTTTGCCGTTTTGATCTGTAGCGCGCTCGTGGCGTTTATGCCTCGCGCCGGGCAGACCGATGAGCCCGCCACCTTCCGCGAGCAGGCGGGGCTACTACGCGAGCCGAGTATCATCACCGGCATGCTCATCTTCTTGTTTGGCGTGGGCTCGGTCTACGTATTCTACGGCTACGTGACGCCTTATCTGGAGCAGGTGCTGGGCATGGATACCGTTCAGGCGAGCACCACACTTATGGCCTATGGCGTGTTCTGCCTGATCTCGAACATCCTGGGCGGATGGATCGATGCGCGTTTTGGCATGAAGGCGCTGCTGGTTACGTTTGTGCTGCAGGCGGCGGCACTGCTCGGGCTGTTTGCCGTGGGCGCCGCCATGCCGCTCGCGCTGGTCTTTGTCTTTAGCCTGGCGATGCTCATGTACCTGTTCTCGGTCTCATGCATCACGCACTTTATGGACGTGGCACGCAGCCGCCATCCCAAGTCGATGGTACTCGCAAGTTCGGTTGAGCCCATGGCGTTTAACGTCGGCATCTCGTTTGGCACCGCAGTGGGCGGCGCCGTGGTAAGCAGC
>CAJMRN010000050.1 GCA_905215815.1 uncultured bacterium
CTTCCCTCGGGAAACTTCGCGAAGCCCAGTTCCCGAGGGAAGGCTCAGCCGCCACCACAAAGACCGCAGGGACGGGAGCAGCTATACTACTCTCAGTAGTTAAGGGTCGCGGATCCGCCGCGTCGCCGCTCTCAACAGGAGGTCTTTGTTTATGGCAGATCAAAAGCCGGTCGTCGGGATCATCATGGGTTCCAAGTCCGATCTGGGCGTTATGGAAGGCTGCACCGCCGAGCTCGAGGCGCTCGGTGTGCCCTATGAGCTCGTCATTGCGAGCGCGCACCGCACACCGGCGAAGGTCCATGAATGGGCCTCGACCGCTGCCGATCGCGGTATCAAAGTGATTATCGCTGCCGCCGGCAAGGCCGCTCACCTGGGTGGTGTCGTGGCTGCCTTTACGCCGCTGCCGGTTATCGGCGTGCCCATGAAGACGAGTGACCTGGGCGGTATGGATTCTCTGCTGTCGATGGTGCAGATGCCTTCGGGCGTGCCCGTGGCCTGCGTTGCCATCAACGGCGCCAAGAACGCCGCCATCTACGCCACGCAGATTCTAGGCGCTTGCGACCCCGAGTACCGCAAGGTTATCGAAAAGATGAAGCAGGAGATGGCCGACGCCTAAGCGGCTTGCCGCCTTATCTGCAATAGAGGAGAAATATGTCCAATTATCAGGGAAAACGTTTTAAACTGTCCCAGATTCCCGATCCTGCGAATCCAAGCGCGCCGCGCTCGGTGCAGCCGGGGCGGACGTCCTCTACGCAGCCCGCCCATGTCGCGGGGCACGTTCGGGCTCCGCGGCCGGTGGCGCCATCGAACCAGCACGTTCAAGGCGCTTTGCCGACCTGCCGCCCCTCCAGTTACGGGGCGCAATCGCAAGCCCATCGTTCGCCTTCGCCCGGGCTCGGCGGCTCGGCGGATAGTTCTGCTCCTAAGCGCAAAAAGGGCCGTTCGATTTTCGCGAGACTTCTTATTGTGATCGGTGCGTGCCTGATCGCTGCCGCCGCCGGCATCTATATCAAGGCGCAATTGGGCTACAAGGAAGCAAGCGATTCGTATCAAAAGGTTGAGAAAAAGTCTGTGAGCGATAGCGACGCGAGCGGGGCGCCCATTGTTGATTTTGCCACGCTAGCCCAAACCAACCCCGATGTCGTCGGTTGGATTTATGTACCCGGTACCGCTATCAACTATCCGGTGGTGCAGACGGATAACAACACCAAGTACCTGAGCACGCTCTTTGACGGCACGGCAAATCCCGTGGGCTCTATTTTCCTTGACTGCGATGACGCGGCTCCCGGTATGGTGGACCAGCAGACTACGCTCTACGGACATCACATGAGGGATAACTCGATGTTCCATTTCATTGCCGACAGCGCCGACCAGTCGGTTTTCGACGGTATCGAATGTGCCTTTTACGTCACGCGCGACGGCGCCTATAAATTTAAGCCGTTGCTGACCAAGGTGGTCGAGGACTCGTACCAAAAAGCGCGTACTCCCAACTTTGAGGGCGGAGACGGCCTGAAGGCCTATCTTTCCGAGATGATTGACGGTGCCTCCGCCGTGGCGAGCGACGCTGAGAGCCGTGCCGCCAAGGCCGATAAGGTGCTCACGCTTATCACGTGTTCGCCTTCGGCGCTAAGGAACAAGCGTGCCGTGATGATTCTTACCCCCGTTGAGAACTAATGGTCGCATTGCAGGCGGCGGAGGCGCTGAAGGGCGAGTCGTCGCCCGACGGCATAAGAGATAAAAAAGGGGAAATGATGCTCGAGAATGGCAAAATGATGCCTTCGATTGATGCTTGGCTGCGCGAGGCCAAGGCCGACGCTTCGGCGCCGGCGTGCGGTATGTATCTGACGCATAACGGTGTGGTGCGCGCGACGCCCAAGGCCGAGGTGCGCGGAGTCGAGACCGATGGCGTGGCGCCGGGCCACAAGGTGGGCGGCATGGTGTTCGGCTTCGATGCTCAGAAGGTGCAGGCTGCTATCGAGGCCACGCGCGCGATGCCGGGTATCGGCTATGTGCGCGTGTGGCTGGCAAGCGGCGAGCTTGCCGTAGGTGACGACATCATGCTCGTGCTCATTGGCGGGGACATTCGCCCGCACGTGGTCGATGCGCTGCAGGCGCTCGTTGGCACCATCAAAAATGAGTGTGTGAGTGAGGTCGAGCGCGAGGCGTAGAGGTTTGCGTCGATAGAAGGCTCGTTTATAAAAATGCCCGCCGGTACGTGTGATACCGGCGGGCATTTTGCGTTTTGGGCGCGGTGAGCGCTACACGCGCGTTGCATCCTTGGGGCTCATGGTCATGCTCTGGAAGCGATTCTCCATAAAGTCATTATCGAAATACTTGCCGTAGAACTGCGCAACGGGAATATCCGGTTCCGTGCCGTTGACGCGCTGATACCAATAATCGAGCGACTGCAGCGTCATAACGCCATCGACCAGCATAATGATGGTGAAGATGACGGTAGCCGAGTAGCGGCTCTTCCACGGAATCATGTTGATGAGTTTGAGCAATCTGGGCAGCAGCAGCTTGATCCAGATGAGGCCGCCCAGGCCCCACAGACAGGCGAAGCCCGTGCAGGTGCGTCCGCCCGTGAGGACCACGAGCGGGTCGGGCATACCGAACAGCGTTATGTGCGAGTAGCTCCACGAGACCACGCCAAACGCGGTCTGCATAAACCAGCCCACGAACACCTCAAAGCTGGCGCCGAGCAGGGCGCTCACCAGGAAAATGATGATGGGGTTCTTTTTATAGAAGCGGTTGAGCACCATGGTCATGAGCACGGCACCAAAGCCGTAGATGGGGCTGAAGGGGCCAAACAGCATACCGGCGCGGTCCTGGTAGACACCCGGATCGTTGACGGTCATATGCCAGATATCCTCCAGGACCAGGCCGAGTATGCAGCAGACAAAGAATACCCAGAACAGGTTGAAGTAGTTGAGCTTGATGTAGCCTTCGCCGGTTTCATCGCGCCCGAGCATGCCCTCGGCGGCGGCGTCGCGGTCGAGCATCTCCTGCAGGCGGCGCTGCAGCTCGCGCTCCTGGCGCAGCGTGGGGTCGACGGTGGCCGAAAGTGCGACGAGGATGCCGAGCTGGATGGCAGGGCGCAGCAAGAAGGGCCCGATGCCCTGGAGCATCACGTCAACCAAAAGCTCGACGACGGTAAACGCGATAAGGATATAGGACAGACGGGCGGCATTGCGACGCTGGTTCTTGATGAGGTCTAGGCCAAAGATGATCAAGATGACAGCACTGGCAGCCGAGAGCATGATGCCGGCGACGATAAGGCCGACCGCGACGAGCGTGTTGTCGCCGAGCTTGGCGGCGGCGTTGCCGTTGATGAGCGCGGTGATGACCTGCCACATAAAGGCGCCGACCGAAGGGAGCGTGCCCACGCCGGACAGGATGCACAGGACGGCGTACACCTTAATGATGAGGGGGATCTTCTTGACCTCCGTGGCGCTGGGGACGCTGGGGTCGAGTTCGTTTCGATCCATACATAACCTTTCTCGTTTTGCTGTAGGTACAAGGATACGCCGCCGACCTGCCAAAAGACAGGACGAACGTCCCAATTGCAACAATGCAAGCCCCAACGGCGGGCGAGACACGTCGCAACGGAAGTATGCGGGATCGTCGGCCCCGAGGCGGTTGCCCAATAAAATGTTTGGCTGCAAAACGGATTATAAGCTCGGTGGGCTTTTAAAAAGCGCTGTTCATGCGCGGGAGTGCTTGTCTTGCCGTGCGTATAATAGGGCAGGTAACGCCAAATAACGAGGCTCTGAGGGGATGCCATGTCTCAAGAAACCATCCGCGCGGCCGAGCGTGCCGCGGGACAGGTGAAGACCATGTCGACGTATGATCCGGACTCCGACCAGCTGCATGAGGAATGCGGCATTTTTGGTGTGTGGGCACCCGATCGCGATGTGGCTCGACTGACGTACTTTGGTCTGCGCGCGCTGCAGCATCGCGGCCAGGAATCGGCGGGAATCGCCGTGGGTGATGGCGGCACGGTTATGGTCCGCAAGGATCTGGGCCTGCTCGACCGCGTGTTCTCCAACGCCGACCTGTCGACACTCTCCGGTCAGCTGGCCGTGGGCCACGTGCGCTACGGCACCGCCGGCGCCAAGAGCTGGGAAGCCTCTCAGCCGCACCTCTCTACCATCAATAGCGTCATTATCGCGCTCGCACACAACGGCACCCTCGTCAACACCGACGAGCTGCGCCGCCAGCTGATCGAGCTGGGCGTGCCGTTCCTCTCCAACTCGGATTCCGAGGTCGCGACCAAGCTTATCGGCTACTTTACTCAGCGTACAGGCCATCTGCGCGAGGGCATTCGCAAGACCATGGAGCTCGTGCGCGGCGGCTACGCCATGACGCTCATCAACGAGCAGGCGCTTTACGCATTCCGCGATCCGCACGGCATTCGCCCGCTTGTGCTGGGCAAGCTGGTGGACGAGGGCCTGGACCAGGCCGATGCCGCATCCGTTTCGCAGCTGCCGTCGCAGGACGGCGCCGCGACGGCCGACGCCACCACCCATGTCACCCGCGCCGGCGGCTGGGTCGTCGCCTCCGAGACTTGTGCGCTCGACATTGTGGGCGCCGAGTACGTCCGCGACGTCCGCCCCGGTGAGATTTTGCGCATCAGCGCCGAGGGCCTTGTGTCCGAGCAGGGCGTGCCTGCCGCCGAAGAGCCTGCCAACTGCATTTTTGAGCAGGTCTACTTTGCTCGCCCCGATTCCATCATGAACGGCAAGAGCGTCTACGCCTGCCGTTATGACATGGGTCGTCAGCTGGCACATGAGGAGCCCGTCGAGGCCGACCTGGTCATCGGCGTGCCCGACTCCGGCCTGCCGCCCGCGGAGGGCTATTCGCACGAGAGCGGCATTCCCTTTGGCGAGGGCCTCATCAAGAACCGCTATGTGGGCCGTACGTTTATCGAGCCCACGCAGGAGTTGCGCGCCATGGGCGTGCGTATGAAACTCAACCCGCTTCGCGACAACATCAAGGGCAAGCGCCTGGTCGTCATCGACGACTCCATCGTGCGCGGCACCACCATGGTGCAGCTCGTCAAGATGCTGCGCAACGCCGGCGCCAAGGAGATTCATATCCGCATCAACTCGCCCGAGGTCATCTGGCCGTGCTTCTACGGCATCGATACCGACGTGCAGTCGCAGCTCATCAGCGCCAACAAGACGGTCGACGAGATTTGCGAGTATATCGGTGCCGATTCGCTGGCCTTCCTTTCGGTCGAGGGCCTGCTTAAGGTCATGCCCAAGGGCGGTTACTGCGATGCGTGCTTTACCGGCCGCTACCCCGTGGCGATTCCCGAGAGCTTTGGCCGCGACAAGTTCATGGAGGGCTTTAAGCCCCGCAACCTGGACAAGCCGCTGCACTTTGACGACGACGCCGTGGTCGAGAAATACGATGACCGCAGCTGGGAAGAGAAGCACGGCGAGGCCTAAAACCCGCCATGTAGGGACAGGTTTATTTTGGTAGGTTTTACCTGCTGTTTTGTTGATTGAGCGGCGCGCGTTGCCAGAATGCGCGCCGAACCGAGGGCAACTATGAGCACCGTTTGGCGCCCGGGCGGCAAACGGTAGTGGGAGAGGAAGTCTCAGATGAGCGACAGCAAGCATGTGACGTATGAGGATGCCGGCGTCGATACCGCCGAGGGTGGCCGCGCCGTCGACGCTATTAAGCAAATGGTTAAGGACACCAACCGTCCCGAGGTTATCGGCGGTATCGGTGGCTTCGGTGGCTTGTTCTCGGCTGCCGCGCTTAAGGATATGGAAGACCCGATCCTGATCAGCGGTACCGACGGCGTGGGCACCAAACTCGTGCTCGCCCAGATCATGGACCGTCACGAGACGGTGGGCCAGGACCTGGTCGCCATGTGCGTCAACGACATTTTGGCTTCGGGCGCCGAGCCTCTGTTCTTCCTGGACTACGTCGCCATCGGCCACATTGAGGCCGAGCACATGGCAAAGATCATCAAGGGCGTTGCCGACGGCTGCAAGCTCGCGGGCTGCGCGCTCGTGGGCGGCGAGATGGCCGAGCACCCGGGCGTCATGGCTCCGGCCGACTACGACCTCGCTGGCTTTACCGTGGGCGTCGTCGACCGTCCCAAGATGCTTGACCCCGCGAACGTTCGCCCCGGCGATGTGATCCTGGGCCTGCCTTCCACCGGCGTGCACTCCAACGGCTACTCGCTCGTTCGCAAGGTTATCGGCGTCGACGGCATCAAACCGGGCACGCCCGAGGCCGCCGCTAAGGCCGAGGAGCTGAGCCGTCCGCTCGAGGAGCTCGGCGGCGCATCGCTGGCCGACGCCCTGCTGGCCCCCACGCGCATCTATGTCAAGCCGATTCTTGAGCTGCTGCGCGGTGGCGCTCCGGTGCACGCCATTGCCCACATCACCGGCGGCGGCATCACCGAGAACCTCAACCGCGCGCTTGCCGACGACGTCGACGCCGTGGTCACCCGCAACGGTGCCGAGATGGGCTGGGATGTTCCGCCCGTCATCACCTACGTGTCGCGCCAGGCCGAGCTCGCGCCCAACGAGGCGTGCAAGACCTTCAACATGGGCGTCGGCCTGTGCCTGATCGTTGCCCCCGAGGACGAGGCCGCGGTGACCGAGGCCCTGGTCGCGCTGGGCGAGAAGCCGTTCCGCGTGGGCGAGTGCGTCGAGGGTTCCGGTAAGGTCGTGTACTCCGATGAGCGCTAACGAGCAGATGGCTGCTGCCGAGGGCCTGGACTTTGTGCCCTATACCCGTCCGACCGGTACCGATACGGCTGAGCCGCTCAAGATCGGCGTGCTCATCAGCGGCTCCGGCACCAATCTGCAGGCGCTGATCGACCTAATCGCCGCCGGCAAGCTCAATGCTTCGATTGAGCTTGTGGTGTCGAGCCGTCCTTCGGCCAAGGGCCTGCAACGTGCCGAGCGTGCAGGCATCCAGACGCTTACGCTGTCCAAGGATGTCTATGCCGATCCCATCGCCGCCGACGAGATCATCGCGCACGAGCTGCTCGAGCGTGGCTGCGAATATGTGGTCATGGCCGGCTACATGCGCATGGTGCACACGCCTCTGCTAGCGGCGTTTCCCAACCGCGTGGTCAACTTGCATCCGGCGCTGCTGCCGAGCTTTACCGGCGCGCATGCGATCGACGATGCCTTTGCGCGCGGCGTCAAGGTAACCGGTGTGACCGTGCATTTTGCCAACGAGATTTACGACAACGGCCCCATCATCGCCCAGCGCGCGCTGGCCGTTGAGGAAGGCTGGGACGTCGATACGCTCGAGGAGCACATCCATGCGATTGAGCACGTGCTGTATCCCGAGGTCGTGCAGATGCTCGCCGACGGCCGCGTCCACGTGCTGGAGAGCGGCAAGGTCGCAATTGATGCGCCCCGTCGCTAGCGGTGCACAGTACAATTTAGTTGAGTGGTCAGGGTGGTCATTGGCGCCAAGGTGCGTGTGACCACCTTTTGTTTTTGGTAGTCACCTGCGACGTTCTTGAATGACTAGTCGTTTAAGAACGTCGCAGGTGACTAGGTGAGAGAGGTGAGCGCATGGCGGATAGCGAAGCACTGTTTACGCCTGAGCTGGTGTTTTTTGATTGGGAGTGCGCGACGCCGGATGAGGTGTTTGCGCGGCTCGAGGGTGAGCTTGCACCGCGTGGCTACATTTCGTCCGGTTGGCTTGACGCCGTTCGCGCACGCGAGGACGCCTATCCCACGGGCCTTGCCATGCCGGCGGCCAACATCGCTATCCCACACACCGACCCGGGGTTTGTGGCTAAGCCCTATATCGCGGTGGTAAAGCCCGCCGCGCCCGTCACGTTCAATGCTATGGCGGGCATGGGCGCCCCCGTGCCCGCGCAGATTATTATCAATCTGGGCATTGCCGAGCCGGGCGGCCAGGTCGAGGCCCTGCAAGCGCTTATGAATATCTTTATGGATGCCGACGCCGCAGCCGACGTGCTCGGCCAGGTCACACCTCAGGGCGTGGTCGACGCCATCCGCCGTCACTTTTAAGGTGGAGCTAAACCGGCACCTGGGGACGTTCCTTATGTGCCGGCACTTGGGGACGGTCCCTAACTGCCGGCTGCCAGTGCTGTCCCCTTTGCACCAAAATGGTGCAGATTAACCTGTCCCCCATGCACCAGGTGTGTCGCGGGGGCCGCGTTGTGACACAATGGCGTTTGTTCGATTCGTGATGCGAAAGGCCAACTATGGCAAACAAGAAAAAGAACTCCGAGGCCGCGCCGACGCCCGAGCAGCAGGCTCGCGCTGCCTCCAGCTCTCGTAAGAAGCAGCGCAAGACGTACGTGTCTAAGACCGTCAAGATCGTCCTAGTGGTTATCGGCGTGTTGGCAATGCTGCTTTCCGTCTCGGCCATGGCGTGCTCCGGTCTAATGTCGCAGACCGAAAGCACCAGCTCGGGTTACAAGCTTACCGGCGGTGTCGCTGCTACCATCAACGGCACCAACCTCACCGAGGACACCGTGACCAAGCAAATCATGAGCATGCGCACGTCCTACGGCTACACCAAGGACAAGGACTGGGCGCAGTATCTGGTCGACAACGACCTGACGCCCAAGAAGTACCGCAAGCAGCTCATCGACTCCTACACGCAGCAGATTCTGCTTCAGCAGGCGCAGAAGGAAAACGGCGTGACGGTGTCGGACGAGGAGGTCGAGAAGGCATGGAAGGACGCGTGCAAGAGCGCGGGCGGTGCCAAGACCTTTAAGAAGACCCTTAAGACCTACGGCTATACCGAGGACACCTACAAGGACTCGCTCAAGGAGAGCCTGGCACAGCAAAAGCTTAAGGATGCCGTGGCGCCCACCAGCAAGCCCAAGGACAGCGAGACCGTTAATTACATCAACGAGAACCTGTCTAACTACAACGATGCCCGCCGCTCGTCGAACATCCTGATCAAGGTCGATTCTGACGCTTCCGACGAGGACAAGGCCGCCGCCAAGGCAAAGGCGCAGGAGTGCCTGGACAAGATCAACTCCGGCGAGCTGAGCTTTGAGGACGCCGTGGAGCAGTATTCCGACGACACTGGCTCCAAGGAGAAGAAGGGCGATGTGGGCTGGGACAAGCTCACCACCTTCGTCGACAGCTACCAGGCGGCGCTCGAGGGGCTCAACAAGGGCGACGTGAGCGACGTGGTCGAGTCGACGTACGGCTACCATGTCATCAAGTGCACCGACTACTTCCATGTCGATAGCCAGGTCGATGACATTAAGCAGGTGCCCAAGGACATCAAGAAGTATGTTTCCAACGTGGTGAAGACGCAGGCGGCCAGTACTGCATACAGCGAGTGGCTGGAGCAGTACAAGAAGGACGCCGACATCACCGTCAACCCCATGCCCAAGGACGTGCCCTATAACGTGAGTCTGAAGGGCGTCACCAAGAGCCCGACCGACGACGCGTCGACGACTGAGTAATCTGAGTAATCATGGGGCGGTGCCCGCGCGAGTGCCGCCCACACTATTGAGGAGGATTTGCAGATGACCAACGAAGAGCTGCAGCAGGAAATGATCGCCGCCATGAAGGCCAAGGATAAGGTTCGCCTGTCCATCATTCGCCAGGTCAAGGCCGAGGTGAAGAACATCGAGGTTAACGAGCGCCGCGACGTGACCGAGGAAGACGTCAACAGCATGATCAAGCGTCTGATTAAGCAGACGAGCGAGACGCTGGAGATGTCCATCAAGGCCGGCACCGACCAGGAGCGTACCGACAACCTGACCGAGCAGGTCAAGATTCTGGAGAGCCTGCTGCCCGCGCAGGTTTCGGGCGAGGAGCTCGAGGCTCTCATCGAGCAGGTCATCGCCGAGCTGGGCGCCACGTCCAAGAAGCAGATGGGCCAGGTCATGGGAACACTCGGCAAGGCCACCGGCGGCAACTTTGATAAGCCTGCCGCGGCAAAGATCGTCGGCGCAAAGCTCGCGTAGGGGCCGAGCGGCATATAGTTGATGTTGAGGGGGGCGTGGCCATTGCGGTCGCGCCCCTTTTTTGCTGGGCGGTGCTCATTGGGGACAGGCTTAAATGAGTACCCAATGAGCGGGCACTCATTTAAGCCTGTCCCCAATGAGTGGGTTAAAGGTTGCGGGTTCTTTACGGGAATGTAGTGTGGGCTGCGGAAACGCGGTTCTTTCCGTACAATAGTGCAACTCGTGTAAACGCAGGGAAGGGACATTCATGGCAGACATGATCGAGATCAAGCATCTCAACAAGTACTTTGGCGACCTGCATGTGCTCAAAGATATCAATCTCACCGTCAAGCGCGGCGAGAAGCTCGTAATGATCGGGCCTTCCGGCTCGGGTAAGTCGACGCTCATCCGTTGCGTCGATTATCTGGAGGAGCCCACGTCGGGCGAGGTCGTCATCGACGGTACGCCGCTCACCAAAAAGAATCACCTGGAGATGGCTCGCAAGTATAGTTCCATGGTGTTTCAGCAGTTCAACCTGTATCCCAACATGACGGTGCTCGGCAACCTGACGCTCGCGCCCATCAAGCTACAAAAGAAGAGCAAGGAGGAGGCGACCGAGATCGCCATCGCCGCGCTCAAACGCGTCGGCATGGCGCATAAGGCAGGCGAGTATCCGCAGAACCTCTCGGGCGGTCAGCAGCAGCGCATCGCCATCGCCCGCGCCCTGTGCACCAAGCAGCCCATCATCCTGTTTGACGAACCGACCTCGGCGCTCGACCCCGAGATGGTCCAGGAAGTCCTTGACGTTATGATTGAGCTCGCGCAGGAGGACATCACCATGATCTGCGTGACGCACGAGATGGGCTTTGCGCGCCAGGTGGCCGACCGCGTCATCTTTATGGAGGACGGCCGCATCCTGGAGGAGGGCACACCCGAGCACTTCTTCGATAACCCCGAGAACCCGCGCTGCCGCGAGTTCCTGTCCAAGATTCTGCACTAGGCGCGGTGATGGACATGACGGATATGACGAGGGCGGCCGTGTCGCGCCGTCACTTTTTGCAGCTGGCTGGCGCCGGCATGCTTGCGCTGACGGGGACCGCGCTTACCGGTTGCGGCAACTCCACCAGCGGCGAGGGTTCCGACAAGGGGTCCAAGCTTGCGGCCATCAAGTCGCGTGGCCATCTGAATGCCGGCGTTAAGAAGGACGTTCCCGGCTATGGCTATTACGACACCGCCAAGGGCCGCTTTGAGGGCATGGAAGTCGATTTGTGCTACCAAATCGCCGCTGCCGTCTTTGGCGTGAGCTACAAGGAGGCCCGCGCCCAGGAGCTTGTCGAGTTTACCGACGTAACGCCCAAGACGCGCGGCCCACTGATCGATAACGGCCAACTTGACGTGGTCGCGGCGACCTACACCATCACCGACGAGCGCAAGAAGAGCTGGGATTTCTCGACGCCGTACCGCACCGACTACGTGGGACTCATGGTCAAGAAGCGTTCGGGCTTTACCTCGATTGAGGACCTGGACGGCAAGGTCATCGGCGTGAGCCAGGGTGCTACCACGCAGGGCCTGATCGAGCAGATGATCAAGGACAACGGCTTTAGCTGCAAGCCCGAGTTTAGGGCCTTTAGCGGCTACCCCATCATCAAGAGTTCGCTTGACGCCGGCAATATCGATGTCTTTGCCATGGACCGCTCCACGCTGGCCGGTTACATGAACGAGACCGTTGAGCTGCTGCAGCCCGAGATCAAGTTTGGCGAGCAGGGCTACGGCGTGGCGACCAAGAAGGGCTGCGACCTTTCGGCCGTGGTCGACCAGGTGATTTGCGATCGCCTGGCCGACGGCTGGCTCGACCAAGAGGTCAAGACCTGGGGTCTTGTATAGGCGCATCGTCCAAGGAAGGAATCAAATGCTCGAAGGATTGTTTGACGCCGACCGCTGGTCGACGACATTTCAAAACATGGGGCCCTTCTGGGAGGGCTTTGGCGTGACACTGCAGGTGGTCGTTGCCGGTCTGCTGCTGTCGCTGGTGCTGGGCACGCTGCTGGGCGTGTTCTCTACCACTCGTTCGCGCGTGCTGCGCGCCATAAGCCGCGTGTACGTGGAGTTTTACCAGAACACCCCGCTGCCCGTGCAGGTGCTCTTTATGTACATGGCCGGTCCGCAGTTTTTGCAGGCCATAACCGGTGCCGACCAGCCGGTGCGCATCGCGCCGTTTGTGCTGGGCTTCTTGGGCGTGGGCCTGTATCACGCGGCCTACATTTCGGAGGTCATCCGCACTGGTATCGAGGCGGTTCCGCGCGGTCAGATGGAGGCGGCCCAGAGCCAGGGCTTCACTCGCGCGCAGGCATACTGGTACATCGTGCTGCCCCAGACGTTCAAGATCATTTTGCCGCCGCTGTGTAACCAGGCGCTCAACCTGGTCAAGAACACGTCGGTGCTGGCGCTCGTGGCCGGCGGCGACCTTATGTACCGTTCCGACAACTTTGTGAGTCTGTACGGGTACCTGCAGGGATATATCGTCTGCTGCCTTATGTACTTCATCATCTGCTTTCCGCTCGCCATGCTGGTGCAGTGGCTCGAGCGCCGCTCAAAGGAGCGTCCGCGCGGTGTGAGCCTGGCCGAGCTGGGGCTCGACAACGTAGAGGAGGCCTAGCGCATGGAAATCTTCAACGCGACCAACCTGCTCTACATTTGGGGCGGCTTTGTTAAGACGATCGAGATCTCGGCGCTGTCGATCTTTTTCTCGCTCATCTTTGGCACGGTGCTGGCGCTCGTTAAGAGCTATGCGCCCCGCCCGTTCCGTATTTTGGTGAGCGCCTATATTGAGCTGTTCCGTTGCACGCCAAACCTGCTGTGGATCCTGTTTATCTACTTTACGGTGCAGGGTTTGGACATTGTGATTTCGACCATCGCCTTTACGCTGTTTACCAGCGCCGTTATGGCCGAGATTGTGCGCGGCGGCCTCAACTCGATTCCGCGCGGCCAGTTTGAGGCAGCGCAGAGCCAGGGCTTTGGCTTCTTTGCCACCATGTGCTACATCATTCTGCCGCAGACGTTTAAGACGATCATTCCGGCGCTGTTTAGCCAGTGCACGACTGTCATCAAGGACAGCTCGTATCTTTCGGGCATTAACGTGGCCGAGCTCATGTACACGGCAAACGTCGTGATGGCCCACGCGATCGACCTATCGCAGGTGCTTATGCTCTACGGCCTAGTGTTTGCGATGTACTTTGTGCTCAACTTTGGTATCTCGTTGCTGGTGAGGGCGTATCAGAGGCGAATGGTGGCAGCGTAGTCCTGCTTCCCCAAGCACGGCACCTTGCCCCTCAATCGTCGCTTGCGTACATTTAGTACGCGGCGCTCCTCTTTCGGGGCAATCTGCCGCACTTGGGAAACCAGGACGGTCGTAAGTGACAAAATGGGAATCAGGAATCGCCTATTTCTCATTTGTTAGAAAGGAATCGCGATGAGCGATCTGGTGAACAAGAAGAGTCCTGTGGTCATTACCATCGCGCGCGACTTTGGCGCCGAGGGCCACGAGATTGGTCGCATGCTTGCCGACGAGTTGGGGATTCCGCTGTACGATAACGAGCTGCTGGTGCGTGCGTCGCTGCGCGCGGGCGAGTCGCTCGACAAGATGGCCGCCTACGACGAGCGCCTGGCCGTGGAGAACATGGCGTTTCTGCCCGACCGCTACGATGCGCGTTCGTACTCGGATAAATTGTTCCAAAAGATGAGCCAGGTGATTTTGGATCTGGGCGAGACCGAGAGCTGCATTATCGAAGGCCGTCTGTCCGATTACCTGTTGCGCAACAACCCCAATCACATTGCCGTGCTGGTGACCGCACCCTTTGAGGATCGCGTCGAGATCGTGCGCAAAAAGCGCGGCCTTAACAAAAAGAAGGGCGCCAAGCTGGTCAAGCAGCAGCAGAAGGCGCGCGAGGCGTTCTATAAGCGCTACAGCGCCGGAAAGTGGAAGATGACGAGCGGCAAGGACATCGTCGTCAACCGCGCCAAGCTGGGCCGCGAGGGCTGCAAAGACGTTATCGCCGCAGCCTACCGCTACAAGGTGGCGCAGTTCGAAGGTTAGCCGACCAAAACCACCGCAAAGGGGACAGGCACCTTTGCGGTGGTAGGGCGGCCGACATAGAAAAAGTCCCCGCCGGGCGTGTGCTCGACGGGGACTTTGCCGTTTAATGGCTAGCGCTGAGGGTGATTACTCGCCCAGCAGGCTCTTGGTGATGGAAGCGGCGGCCTTCTTGCCGGCGCCCATCGCCAGAATGACCGTAGCGGCACCGGTGACGATGTCGCCGCCAGCCCAGATGCGGGGATCGGTGGTCTGGCCGGTCTCCTCGTCGGCGACGATGTAGCCCCACTTGTTGAGCTCCATCTTGCCGCCGATCTTCTTTGCGAAGGGGTTGGCGTTGGTACCGATAGCCGAGATTGCGACGTCGCAGGGAATCTCCTCGATGGCGCCCTCGATGGGCACCGGGCGACGACGGCCGGACTCGTCGGGCTCGCCGAGCTCCATCTTCTGGACCTTGACGGCGCACACGGAGCCGTCCTCGCCAGCGACAAACTCGAGCGGGGAAACGAGCGGCAGAACCTCGACGCCCTCGGCCTTGGCATGGTGCAGCTCGGCGCGACGGCAGGGCATCTCATCTTCGGTACGACGGTAGGCGATGATGGCATGCTCGGCGCCCAGGCGCTTGGCAGTACGGACGGCGTCCATAGCCACGTTGCCGCCACCAAAGACGACGACGTTCTTGCCGTGCTTGGTGGGGGTGTCGTACTCGGGGAACTTGTTGGCCTTCATCAGGTTCACGCGGGTGAGGTACTCGTTCGCGAAGAAGACGTTGGGCAGGTTCTCGCCGGGGACATTGAGGAGCTTGGGCAGGCCAGCGCCGGTCGCCACGTAGATGGCGTCGAAGCCCTGCTCGAACAGCTCCTCGGCCGTGGCCATGTTGCCCACGACGGAGTTGTACTCAAACTTGACGCCCATGTCCTCCAGGCCGTCAATCTCGCGCTTGACGACTGCCTTGGGCAGACGGAACTCGGGGATGCCGTAGACCAGCACGCCGCCGCCGGTGAAGAAGGCCTCAAAAACGGTAACGTCAAAGCCGTTACGGGCGAGCTCGCCGGCGCAGGTGATGCCGGACGGGCCGG
>CAJMRN010000051.1 GCA_905215815.1 uncultured bacterium
TCGTCTCGCCCGATATCGCCACGTGCGACGACTGCCTGCGCGAGCTGTTCGACCCCGCCGACCGACGCTTTCATTATCCCTTTATCAACTGCACCAACTGCGGGCCGCGCTTTACCATCATTCGCTCGCTGCCCTATGACCGAGCGGCAACCTCGATGGATCGCTTTCCCATGTGCCCCACCTGCGCCGCAGAGTATGCCGACCCGCTCGATCGGCGGTTTCACGCGCAGCCCGATGCCTGCTTTGATTGCGGACCGCATATTACGTGGCGTGAGACCAATCGCGGCGTTGCGCCAGCGGGTGTCGACGCGACACCAGCCGTCGGCTCCACGCGCGAGGCCAGCGATGCCATTATCGAACGCTGCGTCGAGCTGCTGGCAGGCGGCGGCATCGTTGCCATCAAGGGTCTGGGCGGATTCCACCTAGCCTGCGACGCCACCAACGAGCAGGCGGTGCGCGAGTTGCGCCGCCGCAAGCGTCGCAGCAATAAGCCGCTTGCCGTTATGGTGCGCGGCCTTGCCGACGCCGAGCGCCTGTGTCATATCGATGGCGTTGAGCGTGATCTGCTTGCCGGCAGCGTTCGCCCCATTGTGCTGTTGCGTCGCCGCGCAGCCGGTAACGACGGCCACGGCTCCCCCGACGCCCTCGAACTCGCGCCATCCGTCGCGCACGACTTGCCCGAGCTCGGCATCATGCTCCCCTACACCCCGCTTCAGCATCTGTTGCTTGCCGCGGCAGAGGCCCGCGGTATGCACGCGCTCGTCATGACCAGCGGAAACCTGAGCGAAGAGCCCATCGAGACCGACGATGTCCTTGCATGGGAGCACCTCGTTGTCGCAGGCATCGCCGACGCGCTGCTCGGTAACGACCGCGCGATTCTGTCGCGCTACGATGACTCCGTGGTACGCGTGGTCGACGGCGACGTCATGCCTGTGCGTCGCGCACGCGGGTATGCGCCGCAGCCGCTGTCGTTGCCGGCGCTCGACGGCACCACGCCCTGCGTGCTCGCCTGCGGTCCTCAGCAAAAAGCCACGATCGCGCTCACGCGCGAGGACGCCGACGGCCATGCGGCCTGTTTTGTGTCGCAGCATATCGGCGATGTCGAAAACGGCGCAACTTTCGATGCTTGGAGCGGCGCGCGCTCGCGTCTGGAAAACCTCTTTGACCTGGCGCCTGCCGCCTTGGCATGCGACATGCATCCCAGCTATCTGTCGAGCCAATGGGCGCGCGAACAGGCACGGGAGCACAATCTGCCGCTTATCGAAGTCCAGCACCATCATGCACACATCGCGAGCGTAATGGCAGAGGCGATTGCCGCAGGCCGGCTTGCGCCCGATGCGCGTGTCCTCGGCATCGCCTTCGACGGCACGGGCGCCGGCACCGATGGCACCATATGGGGCGGCGAATTTCTTATCGCCCGTCTCGCCGATTTTGAGCGCGTCGCGCATCTGCGCGCCTGGGCGCTTCCCGGTGGCGCCGCATCCGTACACGATGCCCGCCGCAACGCCTTTGCCCTGCTCAGCGAGCTCGACCTGCTCGAGCACCCGGGCGCCGTGGGACTCTTGGACAGCCTTGACGAGCAGACGCGCAGCATAACGGCAACGATGATCGAGCGCGGCATCAACAGCCCGCGCACCAGCAGCATGGGTCGCCTGTTTGATGCCGCAGCCGCGATTTTGGGCATTTGCGGCCAGGCAACCTACGAGGGCGAACCCGCCATCGAGCTCGAAGCCGCCGCCTGGCGCGCGCTCGACAGCGAAATCGCACATTTTCCCGACAGCAACGCCGGCTATTTCGCATCTGGCCCATCGTGGTTGGACGGCCCCGATGTGCTGGACCAGGAAGCACTCTTTGAGGCGCTTTTGGAGGGAATTGAAGCCGGAGCGCCCGCCGACAGGCTCGCACTCGACTTCCATGCCGCCGTCGCGCGCTCCTCGGCGCGCATCGCCAGCGATATTTGCGTACGCGAGGGCATCGACACCGTCGCGCTCTCGGGCGGCGTGTTCATGAACCGACTCCTGCTTCAGCTCCTCACCCGCGAGCTCAAAAACGCAGGCCTTACTGTCCTTGTCCCCCATACCGTGCCCGTCAACGATGGCTGCATCGCCTACGGTCAGGCGGCGGTCGCGCGCGCTCGTCTTGCGCAGATTGCATCGCAGTAGCTCGCTCTTGCACACCGCCGCGCTCAACCGTCTCACAGGCGTAACGCGTTTGCCCGCGAACCCCGCGAGCGCTACCATCAATTGATGGATTATTAAGCGCCCATCCAGCGCAAAGCGTATAAAAGGGGAACAATATGTGCCTTGCCGTTCCCGGCAAAGTAGTCAAACGCGACGACGACCTCAAGGCCACCGTCGACATGATGGGCATCGAGCGCCCCGTGTCGCTGCGACTCGTGCCGACGGCGCAGGTTGGCGACTATATTCTCGTACACGCCGGCTTTGGCATCCAGATTGTCGACGAGCAGGAAGCGCAAGAAACGCTCGAGCTCGTTAACGCCATGACTGAGCTGGTCGAAGAAGACCAACTCGCCAGCAACCCGGCCGAGGCATACTAGTGGCGGCCGAGCAGCCGGCGCGCTCCGGTATCGACTTTTCGGCATTTCGCGATTCCAAGCTGGCCCGCGAGCTCATCGAACGCATCCATGAACTCGTCGGCGACCGCACCATCAACCTTATGGAAGTCTGCGGCACGCACACCGTGAGCATCGGCCGCTATGGCTTTCGCTCCATTATGCCGGCCGGGCTCAAGCTGCTGAGCGGCCCGGGCTGCCCCGTCTGCGTTACCGCCAACCGCGATATCGACCACGCAATCGCGCTCGCCAACATAGACGGCGCCATCATCACCACCTTTGGCGACATGATGCGCGTGCCCGGATCGTCCACCTCGCTCGCTGCGCAAAAGGCGGCAGGGCGCGACATCCGCATCGTCTACTCCCCACTCGACGCGCTCGACATTGCCGAGCAAAACCCCGATCGCCCGGTCATTTTTATGGGCGTGGGCTTTGAGACTACGACGCCCACCATCGCCGCCGCCATCTTGGAGGCCGAGGCGCGCGGGCTTTTGAACTTTTCGGTCTATTGCGCCCACAAGACCACGCCGCCGGCGTTGCGTGCCATCGCCAACGATCCCGAGACCACCATCGACGGCTTTATCCTGCCGGGCCACGTCGCCACCATCACGGGCTTGGCGCCCTTTAGCTTTTTGGTCGACGAATTCAGTACCCCGGGCGTGGTCACGGGATTTGAGCCGGTCGATATCCTGCAGGGCATCTGCATGCTGGTCCAGATGGTTGTCGAGGACAGGCCCGCGATCGACAACGCCTACCGCCGTGGCGTCAACGCAGACGGCAACCCCGTGGCGCGCCAGCTGGTCGAGCAGGTGTTTGAGCCATGCGACACCACGTGGCGCGGGCTGGGGCCGATTGGCAACTCGGGTCTTTCTATCCGCCCCGAGTTCTCGCGCTTTGATGCCCGCGCTCGCTTTGACGTGCCCGTTGAGGCGACGGTCGAGCCGCGTGGATGCCGCTGCGGCGACGTGCTGCGCGGGGCCATTACGCCGAGCAGCTGCCCACTCTTTGGCCGCACCTGCACGCCCGAGCATCCCGTCGGCCCGTGCATGGTGAGCTCCGAGGGCAGCTGCGCGGCGTACTACCGCTACCGCAACTAGCCCGGACGCACCCGCACACCGGCACCACCCACGATTGGAGTTTTCGATATGTCCCGTACTGCCACCGATAGCACCGTCCTGTTGGGCCACGGCTCTGGCGGTCAGATGATGAAGTGCATCATCGATGAGGTCTTTCTGGATGCCTTTGGGTCGCCCGAGCTGCTCGAGGGCAACGACGCCGGCGTCGCCGCGCTGCCCGCGAGCGGGCGCATCGCCATGTCGACCGACAGCTTTGTAGTCTCGCCGCAGTTCTTCCCCGGCGGCAATATCGGCCGCCTCGCCGTATGCGGAACCGTCAACGACGTCGCGACCTCGGGCGCCAACGTGCGCTACCTATCGTGCGGCTTTATCCTTGAAGAGGGCTATCCCATGGATAAGCTCCGCCAGATTGTGCAGACGATGGCCGAGACGGCGCGCGAGGCGGGCGTGTCCATAATCACGGGCGACACCAAGGTGGTCGAGCGCGGCGGGGCCGACGGCGTCTATATCAACACCGCCGGCGTGGGCGAAGTGCCCGCGGGTGTGGCGCTCAGTGGCGCAAACTGCCAGCCCGGCGATGTCATCCTAGTGTCGGGTACACTCGGCGACCACGGTATTGCCATCATGAGCCAACGCGAGGGCCTGGCGTTTTCGAGCACGATTGAAAGCGATGCCGCGCCGCTCAACCACCTGATTGCCGACGTTTTGGCCGCAGCGCCCGGCACGCGTTGCTTTCGCGACCCCACGCGCGGTGGCCTGGCGTCCACACTCAACGAGTTTTCCCAGGCCAGCGGTGTTGCCATGGAGGTCGACGAGGATGCCGTGCCCGTGCGTCCCGACGTGCAGGCCGCCTGCGAGATGCTCGGCTACGATGTGCTGCAGGTGGCAAACGAGGGCAAGATGGTTGCCGTGGTGCCGGCCGAGCAAGCCGATGCCGCGCTAACCGCCATGCGCGCCGCGCGCTACGGCGAGAATGCCGCCATCATCGGTCGCGTGCTGCCACTTGCCGAGGGCTCCCGTCCCGCCGTGCGCGTGCGCACCGGCTGGGGCTCGACCCGCATCCTCGACATGCTCGTGGGAGAGCAGCTGCCGAGAATTTGCTAGGGCGGAATCGCATGATTGGCGCGATGCGGCTTGATATCCCTGGAGATGTTCAGATTCCAAGCACGCCCAACGCATAAGCCCAGTATTATGAGGTGCGTTTTGAAACCCAATGACGGGAGCTTTCATGGCAGCAGTTTTTTCCCATGTGATCTTTGACCTGGACGGCACCATCCTCAACACGCTCGAGGACCTGGCGGCCGCCGGCAACCATACCTGCGAGATGCACGGCTGGCCCACGTTTGCCGTCGACGAGTACCGCTACAAGGTGGGAAACGGTATGCTCAAGCTGGTTGAGCGCTTTATGCCTGCCGAGTATGCGGGCGACGGCCGTATGTTTGAGCAGACGCTTGCCGAGTTTAGGGCTTATTACGGCGAGCACAAGGAGGACCACACCGCCCCCTATGCCGGCACGATCGAGATGCTCGACCGTTTGCGCGCCGCGGGTGTGCAGCTTGCCGTGCTCACTAACAAGGACCACGTCTCAGCGGCTCCTCTTATCGAGAAGTATTTTGGTTCCGAGCGCTTTGCGCTGGTACAGGGCCGTGTCGATGCGTTTCCGCCCAAGCCCGAAGCACCCGTCACGCTGCATGTGATGGAGGAGCTGGGCGCCGATCCGGCAACCACACTCTATGTGGGCGATTCCAATGTCGATATCCTAACCGGCCACAACGCCGGCCTTAAGAGCGCGGGCGTCAGCTGGGGCTTCCGCGGCCGCGCAGAGCTGGAAGCCGCCGGCGCCGACTACGTGGTGGACAGCCAGTCAGAGCTCACGGCGCTGATTCTGGGCGAGTAACCGCTCACCCCTCCCACGGGTAGCTAATGTGGGACGGGACTCTTTTAGCCGCCCCCTGCACCAAAGGAGTGTCCCCCAAGTGCCGCCTTCGGCAGCGATGGCAACGCCACGGGTACAAGCGCCACTTTAGGCCAGCCAAGGGAACGCCGTTGTTTTGGCAACGACAGACACTATGACCCAATCCGAGGGCACTAAAAAGATAGGAGCCCCCGCTCGTGACCGCGGGTCGGGGCTGCGACAATGATGTTGAAGTGCCATAGGCGCAGCCGCGCCGCAACGAGGTTGGGAGGCTCCCATGCCAAAGTATTCTACCGCGTTCGGGATGGACGTCCACCTGAGGTCGACCACCGTCTGCGCCCTCGACGCGGACACCGGCGAGGCCGTGACGAGGAGGTTCCCCGGCAACCCCTGGGGCGAGATCGCCGGGTGGATGGATGGGTTCCCCGGGCCGTCGCTCGCGGCCTACGAGAGCGGCTACCCCGGCTTCGCCCCGCAAAGGGAGCTCGCCGGGCTCGGCGTCGAGTGCGTCGTCGCCGCGGTCTCGAAGATCCCCAGGTCGGCCGCCGACTCGGCCTCCAAGAACGACAGGAACGACGCCGCCAGGATGGCCAAGGCGATACTCGCCCACGACATCTCCCCCGTATGGATCCCCTCCCCCGAGGTCGAAGGCATCAGGGACCTCGCCGGCGCCTACGACGGGGCGACCGCGCGCCTGGCGACCGCCAAGCAGCGGCTGCTCGCCTTCCTCGCAAAGCGAGGGTTCGTCTACGGCGGCACCACGCCCGCCGGCAACCCGAGGAAGTACTGGACCTACGACTTCCTGAGGTGGCTCGACAAGGTCAGGCCGGAGGACGATGGCGGGGTTCGGACGCTCGCCGCCCTGAGGAACGAGGTCGAGGCCGCGGCGGAGGCCCGGGCGGACCTGCTCTCCGAGTACAGGGCCGCCGTGGATGCCAGCCCGATCGCCGCGGAGGTGGCCGCCCTCCAGTCGATCAAGGGCTGCGCCTTCGCGCTGGCCGCAGCCTTCTCGGCCGAGGTCGGCGACTTCACGAGGTTCCGTTCCGGAAGGCAGGTCACGGCCTATTTCGGCCTCGCGCCGAGTCAGAGGTCGAGTGGCGACTCCGTGCGGCTCGGAGGCATCAGCGGTGCGGGCAACGCGCTCGTGAGGAAGCTGGCCGTTGAGGGTTCATGGTGCTACGCCGCGGCACGGCACCAGCCGAAGCTCATGCCAAGGGACACGGGCGTGCCCCTCGAGATAAGGATGCACGGGAGGAAGGGGTCCGAGCGGCTCCTGCGGCGGCGCAAGGAGATGCTCGCCCGCGGCGTGCCCGCGGCGAAGGCCAACGCGGCCACCGCGGCCGAGCTCGTGAGGTGGCTCTGGGCCCTCGGCATGATGTGCCGGGAGGGCGCGGAATAGACATAGCCCCCGTCCCGGCGAGCCGGGCGGCCTTCGGGGATACCCCCTATTTCGCTGTGCGCGCGGAGCCCTCCGCATGCGCCTCGACAGACTTGGGGAACCCCGCCGAAGGAATGGAGTGCGGGCCGACAGAACGGTATCCGCGGATATGAGACTGAGCCGAAGGCGTCGACGACATGCCGGGGGCGGACCGGGACGGGTTCAACGGCAGGCCCCGCCGACCGATTGCAAGCGGTCGGCGGGGCCATTGTGGCTCTTGACAGCGGATTGGGTCATATGAGCGAAAGCCGCCACGCACCCGGTGCGTGCATCATGCGAATCACGATCATCGTGGCGTTGGAGCAAATGGTCAGCGCCACCGCGATGCCGCAGCCCAGCGCCTCCATATGAAGCACGGCAACAAAGATGACATCCAGCACCGCATTAACAAGGCAGCCGGAAGCGATGATCACAGCAGGCCCGCGCGTGTCGCCCACGGCGCGCAGCAGTGCCGTTCCCATATTGAGCAGCAGCGCCGCAACCATGGCGGCAAAATAGCAACGAGCATAGGCCACGCCCTCGGCCAAAAGTTCATGCGGCGTGTTCATAAGCACCAGCATGGGCTCAACGAACACTATGCCAAGAATCGAGAAAACGATACCGCCCACCAACGCGAGCGTCATGGCCGTATGGACCGAACGACTCAGCCGCTCATCATCGTGCTGGCCAAAATACTGACCGGTAATGACCGCGCAGCCGGCGCCAACGCCAACGCAAAAGCCAATGCAAAGCTCGGTAAGCACCATCGTGGCTTGAATGCCACCCAGTGCGAGTTTGCCGCCAAACTGGCCGACGATATACGTACCGATAAGCGTGTAAGCCTGCTGAAAAAACGAACTAAAAAAGATGGGAACGCACAGCGAAAGCAGCTGCTGCCAAATGACACCCTGCGTTACATCGATAGCCGTAGATTTCTTAGCCACACGCCCTCCCCACCAGCGTACATTAAACAGCAAAACAGCGATTTAAGACCAAAGCCGACATCAGCTTAGCACCGACCGGCGTCGACCGAAACGCTCCGAATCAGAGCCCGGTGCGAACTATCTGCCTAGTGATACAAACCTGGCTGGTAGTGATACTCATTGCTCACGTGCGGGCACAGCTGCCAAAAGGCGACGGCACTCGCCGCTGCCACGTTAAGCGAATCGACCCCGTGCGCCATCGGAATGCGCACGGCCCGGTCGCAGCCCGCGATAGTCTTGGCACCCAGGCCGGCACCCTCGGTACCCATAAAGATTGCCAGGCGGTCAATCTCCTGCAGCACGGGATCGTCCAGCGATACGGAATCGTCCGTCAATGCCATGGCAGCACAGGAAAAACCGGCTTCGTGCAGTGCCGCCAGGCCATCGTGCGGCCACACACGAGCCTCGCTGCCAATGCGCGTCCACGGCACCTGAAACACCGTGCCCATGCTCACGCGGGCCGAGCGACGGTACAGCGGGTCGCAGCACGTAGGGCTGACCAAAATACCGTCAACGTTCAATGCGGCCGCCGAACGGAAAATCGCGCCCACATTGGTATGGTCGACAATGCCCTCGAGCACGCACACACGCACCGGACGCTCCCCCGCCGCCTCGACGACGCCACCCAAGAACTCATCAACCGGAATCTGCCGCGGGCGACGAAACGCCGCGAGCGCACCGCGCGTCACGTTAAAGCCCGTCAATTGCTCCATGAGCTCCATGGAGGCAACGAACACAGGAACCGGACCTGCGCCCTCGCGCACAACCAGGCGCTCAAACAGCGGCATCATCTGATCGAGCCAGCGTTCGCCCAAAAGAAAGCTCAACGGCTGGTATCCGGCACGCACCGCGCGCTCGATAACCTTGGCACTCTCAGCGATAAAGATACCCTTTTGGGGCTCCAGCACGCAGCGAAGCTCGCGCTCGGTCAGTCGCACGTAGGCGTCGAGCCGCTCATCCGTAAGCGAATCGATTCGCAGAACCTCAACGGCATCAGTCATAGCAGCCAACCCGCACCCTTCTTAACAGCACATCTATACCAAACGAGGCGACGCGAAGCGCCGCCCCATGCATTCAATCAACCCGATAATACCGTTCACGCTAGGCGATTCACGCCTCAACGCGACGATATGTCACGAACTCATAATCGAGACCCTCGTCACCCTCGCCCGCGGCAATCGTGGCAACCCCGCCAGCCTGCGAAACTTCCCATGCAGGATCGGCGTCCAAATTGGGAAAATACGTGTCCACGGGATGGACGCAGTGGTTATGCGTGACCTCGGCCTCCACGCAGTACGGCAAAAACTGCCGATAGACATCGCCACCACCGATCACCCAGGCAACGGGCTCATCGGCAACCGCGGCGAGCGCCTCGTCGATACTATGCACCACGTCGACGCCCTCGGGAGCAAAGCTCTCGTCGCGGGTGAGCACGATATTGCGACGGTTCTTGAGCGGACGCCCGCCGGAAAAACTCAGCAGGGTCTTGCGCCCCATAATAACCGGGCAACCTTTGGTGCACGCCACAAAATGGCGCATGTCGGCGCGATTGGACACCACCATGTCGCCCTCGCACCCAATGCCCCAGTCGTCACACACGGCGACGATAGCAGATAGCTTACACGTCATGAGCGCCACCTACACTGCAATGGGAATGTTCTTGACCTGCGGGCCGTGCTCGTAGCCCTCGACGATCAGGTCGTCAGTCGTAAACGCGTAGAAATCGTGCACGTCGGGATTAAGCGTTACCTTGGGCGCCGCAAACTGCGGACGCTCGATAAGTTCGCGGACAATATCGACATGACGGTCGTAGATATGGGCGTCGGCGATCACATGCAACAGCTCGCCGGGAATCATATCGATCGACTGCGCAACCATCATCAGCAAGATGGCGTACTGGCACACATTCCAGTTGTTCGCGGCCAAAATGTCCTGGCTGCGCTGGTTGAGAATCATGTTGAGCGTCGGCTTGTCGTCCTGCGGGCGCTGCGTGACGTTATAGGTCACGCTGTACGCGCACGGATACAGATGCATCTCGGACA
The DNA here is from genome assembly GCA_905215815.1 of uncultured bacterium. Classification (GTDB taxonomy): domain Bacteria; phylum Actinomycetota; class Coriobacteriia; order Coriobacteriales; family Coriobacteriaceae; genus Collinsella. The sequence goes on from CAJMRN010000051.1 coordinate 10,006, forward strand.
GGTCGCTAAACACATACGTGTTGGTCATGATGCGGCGACTGTACGGTGTGTGCTTAAGATCGTACAGCACTCGGTCCATCTGGTCGAAATCGCCCTCGGCATAATGGCTCTTCTGGCCAATCTGGTACCCGTAGGCCTTGCCGATGGAGCCGGTCTCGTCGGCCCACTCATCCCAAATATGGCTGTTGAGGTCATGGACGTTATTGGACTTCTTTTGATAGATCCACAAAATCTCGTCCATCGCAGACTTAAGCGCCGTGCGGCGCAGGGTGAGCGCAGGGAACTCCTCGCGCAGGTCGTAGCGCGCCGTAACGCCAAAGTTTTTAATGGTATAGGCAGGGGTGCCGTCCTCCCACACCGGACGGACCTTTTGGCCCTCGGTGGTGGTGCCATGGTCCAGAATGTCGCGGCACATGGCTACAAACTGTTGATCAGCCTTGCTCATTGACCCTCCTGTCAGTCGTCTATAAGCGAGATTCATTGTAGCCCAGGCGCACGCGGCCCCACAGCCCAAACATAAGCCCTCATTTTCTGACATATGACGGAAATTCCTTGCGCAAACCCGCACGTTCGATATTCTATTGTTGACATATGTCAGATTTGGAGAGTGCATCGCAGGAAGACGCGAAAAATTGCGCCGCGTCGGGATCATCCCCGAATATCGCGGTTTTACCCCCGATGGCCTGGCGAGCGGAGACGCTATCGATATGACAGTCGACGAGCTCGAGGTCTTGCGCCTATGCGACCTGGAAGGCCTCAATCAGGAGGAAGTCGCCCAGTGCATGGGCATTGCCCGCGCCACGGTGGCGGCAATCTGCAGCCGCGCGCATCGCAAGGTGGCAAACGCGCTGGTCAATGGACGGGCGATCGTCATCGAAGGCGGAAACATCGCGTACTCCCCCATCACCACGACAACGGCCGCATGGCCAGCAAAGGAGGCTGACACCATGAGGGTGGCAACGACGTACGACAACGGCAACATCTTTATGCACTTTGGCCGCAGCGAACAGTTCAAGATCTATGACATCCAGGATGACAAGGTGCTCAACGAGCAGGTCGTAGGCACCGGTGGCACCGGCCACGGCGCCTTGGCGGGCCTGCTTGCCAACGGTGGCGTTGACACGCTCATCTGCGGCGGCATCGGCGGTGGCGCTATCAACGCGCTTGCTCAAGCCGGCATCACGGTATACGCAGGCGCCCAGGGCAGCTGCGACGCTTGCGTCGAGGCCCTTATCGCCGGCACGCTCGCACAGAACGGCGAGGCCACGTGCGGCTGCCACGGCAATGACCACGAGCACACCCATGAGCATGGCGAGTCCTGCGGCTGCCACGGCCATCACGAGCACGACGGACATGAGGGCTGCAGCTGCCACTAGCGGCAAGCACCTCGACGTCAACACGCTTCCGCGCGTGCGACAACCTGCGAACAAACGGCGTAGGCCGCCTGGAGTACCATCCAGGCGGCCTACGCCATACACGACTCAACCAGTCGTTACTTCTTATTGCGCATCTGCGCTTCCATCTGGCGCAGCAGGTCCATATCGGACTTAGGACCGCCCATTCCCAGGCCGCCCATGCCGCCCAGGCCCATGGCATCCAGACCGGGAATATTGGGCATGCGCATCTTTTTGCCCTTCTTACCCTTCTTGCCCTTCTTGCCACCGGCCTGTGCCTGATTGGCCATCGAGCGCATGCGGCCCATCATCTTGTTCATCTCGCCCCACTGCTTCATAAGGCTATTGACCTCGGTGGGAGTCACGCCGGCGCCCTTGGCGATACGGGCGCGACGCTGACCGTTGATGATGGAGGGACGAAGGCGCTCCTCCTTGGTCATCGACATGATGATGGCCTCGTTCTTGTCGAAGATGCCTTCGTCCAGGTTGCCACCCATCTGGTTGAGCGCACGCTGGCCACCGGGGAGCATGCCCAGAATGCCCTTCATGCCGCCCATCTTCTTGACGGCCTTCATCTGGTCGAGCATGTCGTTCATGGTAAAGCCCTCGCGCAGCATGCGCTCGGCGGCCTCGAGCTGCTCGGCATCGGCGGCCTCCTGGGCCTTCTCGATAATGCCGACAACATCACCCATGCCCAAGATGCGCTTGGCCATGCGGTCGGGGTAGAACGGCTCCAGCGAATCGGGCTTCTCGCCCATGCTCACGAACTTGATGGGCTTGCCGGTCACCTGGCGCACGGAAAGCGCGCCGCCGCCACGGGCGGCGCCGTCGAGCTTGGAGATGATCACGCCGTCAAAGTCGGTGCGCTCGGCGAAGGTCGAGACGACGTTGACGATATCCTGGCCGGTCATGGCATCGACGACCATCAGCACCTGATCGGGCTTGACGGCCTTCTTGATGTCCACGGCCTCCTGCATCATCTGCTCATCAATCTGCAGACGACCGGCGGTATCGACGATGACCACATCGCGCAGGTGGTCGACGGCCTCCTGGATGGCACCCTTGGCAATGTCAACCGGGTGCGCGCCGTCACCGCGGAAGACCGGCACGCCGATCTCGCCACCGAGCGTGGCCAGCTGGTCGGCAGCGGCGGGACGATAGACGTCGCACGCGGCGAGCAGCGGCGAGCGGCCCTGCTTCTTGAGCAGGTAAGCCAGCTTTACGGCCGCCGTGGTCTTACCGGAGCCCTGCAGGCCCACGAGCATGATGACATTGGGAATGCGGTTACTAAAGACGAGCTTGCTCTCGGTGGAGCCGAGCATCTCGGTGAGCTCGTCGAGCACGATCTTGACGACGTTTTGCGCCGGCGACAGCGACTCCATGACCTCGGCGGTCATGCAGCGCTCCTTGGTCTTGGCGACGAACTCCTTGACGACCTTGAAGTTGACGTCGGCCTCGAGCAGCGCCATGCGAATGTCGCGCATGGCCGAGGTGATATCGGCCTCGGTCAGCTTGCCCTTGCCGCGCAGGCGGTCAAATGTGTCGTTGAGGCGATCGCTCAGGGAATCAAACACTAGTCACTCCTTAATTGGACTCGCCCACCAGGGCGCGGCAGAAATCTTTGGCATTAAACTCCTGCAGGTCATCGACCTGCTCGCCCACGCCGATGCGCAGGATGGGAAGCTTGAGCTTCTCGGCCACGGCCATGGCGATACCGCCCTTTGCCGTGCCGTCGAGCTTTGTCATGATAATACCGTCCAGGCCCAGCGCCTCGTTAAACTCGAGCGCCTGGTTCAGGCCGTTTTGGCCTGTTGCGGCATCGATTACGAGGACGACCGAGACGGGCATGGGGCCGGCGGCCATATTGGCGGCGCGCTTACGCGTCACGTTGACCACCTTGGCAAGCTCGCGCATGAGCTCGGGGCTCGTGTGCAGACGACCGGCGGTGTCGATAAGCACCAGGTCGCTGCCGCGCTTGTCGGCCTCGTCGAGCACGTCGTAGCAAACGCTCGCCGGGTCGGAGCCGCGGTCGCGCTTGATGACGGGAACGCCGGCGCGCTGGCCCCACACATCGAGCTGCTCAATGGCGGCGGCGCGGAAGGTGTCGGCTGAGCCGATCACGACGTTCTTGCCGCGGGCAGACATGGCGCTCGCGATCTTGCCGACCGTCGTGGTCTTGCCGGCACCGTTAATGCCCACAAACAGCACGCAACTCGGCGTGTCGGCGAACGGATCGCGCTCGACGGGCACAAAATGCTGCTCGAGCTGCTCGGCCAGGGCGCGACGGAGCTGCGGGGCGGTCTTAAGGTTCTTCTTGGCCGCGGCATCGCGCAGGTCATCGGACACCTGGATCGCGACCTCGGCACCCATGTCACCCATGACGAGGGTGTCCTCTAGGTCCTCCCAAAAATCCTCGTCGACCTCGCCGCCAAAGTAAAAGACCTCGTTGAGGGCCTCGCGGCTGCGCTCAAGTCCGCGCGAGAGAGCATCGAAGAATCCCATTATGCATTCACGACCTTTCCGGTTTCGCGATCGAGTTTTTGCGAGACGACGCGACTGACGCCGTCGGCTTGCATCGAGACGCCGTAGAGGACGTCAGCGTCCTCCATAGTACGGCGCTGATGCGAGATAACCAAGAGCTGCGTATCGGAACGCAACACGTCGAGTGCGCCGATGAGCTTGGACAGGTTGGCGTCATCGAGCGCCGCCTCGACCTCGTCCAGCACATAGAACGGCACCGTACGCGTGCGATAGACAGCAAAGAGCAAGGCGAGCGCCGTCAGGCTCTTCTCGCCGCCCGACATGAGCATCATCTTGGTGATGCGCTTGCCACGCGGCTGCGCCACGACCTCGATGCCCGTCTCGGCCGGATGCTCAGGGTCGGTCATCTCCAGATGCGCCTGACCGCCCGGGAACAGCATGGCGAAGATCTCGCGGAAGTTCGCATCGACCTTCTCGAAGGTCACCAGGAAGGCCTTGCGCATCTTACGGTCAATGGCCACGGTGATCTTGGTGAGCGCCTTGCGCGCGCTCTCCAGATCGGCCAGCTGCTCCTCGATGTAATCGGCGCGGCGCTTGAGCTGCTCGTACTCCTCCATGGCAACCTGGTTCACAGGGCCCAGGTTGTTGATCTGGCGCACGAGCTGGTTGAGCTCACGCTCGGCAGCGTCACGGTCGGTGGGCGCAGGAAGCATGAGCGCCTCCTCGAGCACCGTGGTGCCATCGGCGGTAATGGCCTTGATAGCCGCCTCTACCTGCACCTCGAGCTTGCCGCGAGCGACCTTGAACTCGTTTTGCGTCGCGGTGGCGGCATCGACCCGCTCCTTGGCGCGGGAGACCTCGGCCTTGGCGTCCTCAATGGTCTTCTTAAGCGAGGCCGAGTCAGCCTCCTCGAGCGAAGCCTGGTCACGCAGACGCGAGGCCCAATCCGACGCGCGCTCCAGCAGGGCCGAATAGCGCTCGTGCATGGGATCGACGCGCAGGCGCAGCAATTCGAGCGAGCGCGAGGCCTGGCGTGTTCCGCGGATACGACGGTCGATGCCCTCAAG
>CAJMRN010000052.1 GCA_905215815.1 uncultured bacterium
CGTTGTTCCCAACCCCGGTTATACCGACCCCGCCGCGATGCAGCCTTCTGCCGAGCCTACCCGGGTTATGGGCTATGGCGACACGGCGCAGGATTCTTACGCTGCATCTTCGCAGGGCCCCTATGGCAACGCGGCTCCGGACCCGTTTGATTACGCGCCGCAGGATTCTTATGCCGACTCGACGCCGAATCCCTATGATAACCTGCCGCATAATCCCATTCCGCAGCCTCAGCAGACGACGTATATGCCGCGTACGGCGCAGGTCCAGTCTCGTTATGAGTCGCGCGATCCGCATGCGCGCCAGCCGTATCGCGAGTATCCCAAATCGATTCCGCAGTATGGTGAGGACGAGGAGAGGGCACCGTCGCGTTCGTCGAGCGTGGTCAAGAAAATCCTGATTGTGTTGGCGATCTTCTTTGCCTTGTCGGTCGTGTTCGCCATCGTGTCGGGCATGGTCAACAAGCGGGGCGCCACGACCGATGCCACGACCGAGCAGGCCGAGACCACCCAGTCTGCTGCCGTCGACCTGAGCGATATCCCGGGACAGCACTGGTCCAACGCCAAGAAGCTCCTCAAGTCGCGCGGAGCCGACCTTTCGAACGCCGTGATCCTGACCGACGATGGCTCAACGCCCGTCATCGATTCCAACTGGGTTGTTACGAATGCCTACTATAACGACAACGGCAACCTGGAGATTCAGCTCACGCACAAGAACAGCTATGGCAACTCGTCCGGCGGCCAAAGCGGTACCGACAGCTCGAGCTCCAATACGTTGGAGGATTTGAGCAACAAGGCGCAGGAGTTGGGAGACAAAGCGCAAGAGCTGGGCGATACGGCACAAAACCTGGGTGATACCGCGCAGAACTTGGGAGACATGGCGACGGATGCCTGGAACGCCCTACAAAACGGCATTTCGGGCGCACAGGGTAACTAGCTGTTAAGCGGGCTACAGCTGCTCTGCCGGACGGTCGGGCGAGCTAAAGCCCGAGTCAAACGTAACGACGCATGATGCATCGGGCCGGCGCTCGTGCACGATGCGCGTGACGAGCTCCAGTAGCTCCTCGTCGGATATGTCAAAGCCGTCGGGACGCACCAGGTCAAACGAAACAAAGCCGTCGTGCTCGTGCAGGTCGTGGATGGAAAGCGCGGGGTCGATCTGCGCTACGCCGCGCTTGACCCAGCCGCGCAGGTCGTCACCGGTTGTTGCAATGGGGTCGCAGTGCAGCGTGATGTCGATGCCCATCTGATGCTTGATGTCGTGCTCGATGGTGTCCAGAATCTCGTGGTGCTCAAAGGCATCGCCCTCGCCGGGCATTTCGACGTGTGCGCTGGCAAACTGACGGCCGGGGCCGTAGTCGTGCACCATGAGGTCGTGCGTGCCCAGAACCTGGGGGTACGACATGATCCTGTCGCGGATTTCCTGGACGAGCTTGGGGTCGGGCGCTTGCCCCAACAGCGGGCTGATGGCGTTGCGCACCAGGCCCATGCCGCTGATGCAGATGAAAATGCCCACGCCCAGGCCTGCCCAGCCGTCGAGATCAAAGCCGGTCGCTTGCGAAATAAGCGCCGCCGCCAAGACCGAGCCCGAGGTGATGACGTCATTCTTGGAGTCCTGTGCCGTGGCGATGAGCGTCTCCGAGTCGATGCGATCACCCAACGTGCGGTTGAACGCGGCCATCCAGAGCTTAACGAGCATGGATGTAGCCAGTGCCGCAAGGGAAACGAGCGTGTAAGCGGTGGTGGAGGGCTTGATGATCTTGGTAACGGACTCGAGCACCAGATTGATGCCGACAGCACAAACGAGGACGGCGACAACCAGACCGGCGAGGTATTCGTAGCGGCCGTGGCCATAGGGGTGGCCTTCGTCGGCAGGGCGGCTGGCAAGTCGGAATCCGAGCAGGCTCACGATGTTGCTCGAGGCATCGGAGAGGTTGTTGAAGGCGTCGGCGATAAGCGAGACAGAGCCGGCGAGCAGACCCGCGATGCCCTTGGCTAGGCACAGGGCAATGTTGAGGCCAATGCAAATGAGGCTTGCGACAAAGCCCGCGTTGGTGCGACAAGTTGTATCGATCGGCTCGCTTTCGCTGCCGGGAACAAGCGTATGTACCAGCCGATTTACAAATAGCATAGCGGTCGTCCTAACAATCATGGTTAAGGGGATAGTGTAGCTTGCGCGGGCGCGCTGCGTGTCGAAGCTTAGAAAATGCAGCAATGGTCTGCCCGCGTTAACGGGCGACGTGGGGTGAGCAGGGCGTATCGCCCGGCGAGTGTGGTTTCCCCGACTCGTCGATAGGCGGGACGCGTTTCTGCGCTACCATTTCCACTAGTTATGACTACAGCCGTGCCGCATGTGCAAACCGTGCGCCGCGGATAAATTGGAAGGGGAGCTATGGCGACGAGTGCTACGCCTGAAATCAACGGATACGAGCTGACCGATGACCAGGTTGACAAGCTCCGCAGCTGGTGCAAGGGCAACGCGGGAGCGACATCGTCCGCGACGGGCGAGACGTTCGCGCGACCGCTTGCTCCCGTGCTTGTTGGCGGCGACCTGTTTATCTACTCGATGGGCCGCATGTTTTTTGAGTCCTATGGCGTGAGGCCGCTTGTTCTAATCGCGGAGAACGTCAAGATCGTGACGACGACCAAATTCGCCGAGATCATGTATGTTCACGGTACCGATGACGAGCCTACGCTGCTCGGCGCCCTCAAGGCCGTCTCGGATGCCGTTGCTCCCTGTGACCCGATGCTTCACGTTTTGGGTACGGGCGACTGGTATGCCCGCACGTTTGCTCGCAATGCGGAGCTGCTGCGCTCTTGGGGCTTTACTACGCCGTACTGCGACTACGACACGTTTGATTCCATTACGCAAAAAGGTATCTTCCAGGGCATTTGCGACGAGCTGGGCATCGCCCATCCAGGTACCTATGCCATGCCTTGCGACGAGTCGGTCGAGGCCGTTGACCCGTATGCCTGCCCATTTAGCTTCCCGGTCATTGCCAAACCCTCGAATTCTACTGCTTGGCATTATGTCGAATTTGACGGCAAGGCAAAGGTCATGACGGTTGACTCCGCGGAGGAACTCGCCCGCGTCTACTCGGCGCTTCGTTCTTCGTGCTACGACAAAGACCTGCTGGTTCAGGATATGATTCCCGGATTCGATGAGTCGCTCTATTCCATTACCTGTTTTGCCTGGAAGGGCAAGGTTGAGTTCTCTGTCCTGGGTCACGTGCTGCTGCAGGACCACGCGCCCTCTGCCATCGGTAACCCGGTCGTGATCGTGGGCGATACGGAGATGCCCGCATGGAAGGTCAATCTTCTGAACGATGCGAAGCGCTTCCTCGAGAAGGTCAACTATACGGGATTTGCCAACTTTGACGTTATGCACGACTCTCGTGACGGCTCGTATCGTTTCCTTGAGGTCAATGCCCGCCTGGGGCGCAACTCGTGGTACCTTTCGCTCGCAGGTATCGATCTGCCGCGCGTTATGGTCGATCACTGGATTGCCCCCGCATGCCTTGGCACGAAGCTGACGGCAACGTATGGTACCCAGGGCGAGCCCTCCCATGCGTCGCGCGCATTTACGTTCAAGATGGTTCCCGATGCCGTCATCAAGCGCTATGCCGCTTCTTGTGCCGATAAGGACTATGCGCTTTCGGACAAGGCGGATGAGTCGCCCGTTCTGTGTAAAGCGGACACGCTTGAGCACAGGCTCTGGGGATGGATCACAAACATGAACCAGATTCGCAAGTTTAAGCGCTACGTTGGAGATGCCCGCAAGTAGCGAATAAGGTCCGGCCGCCACGCCGGCTTGGGACTTTATTGGTTGGAGCGACAAGTTGTATCGACCGGCTTGCCCTCGCTGCCGGGAACAAGTGTATGTACCAGCCGATTTACAAATAGCATAGCGTATCTCCTCGCATCCTCGTTTAAGGGGACAGTGTGGTCCGCATGGGCGCACCGTGCACCGATGCTCAGAAAATGCAGCAATGGGCTGCTGGAGCTAACAGGCAGGGCTTCTTGTCCGACCGTGTGCTCCATTTTGGGCCACATGGGTATGGGCATGTGCCTGCCTGCCCGACATACTTAATGTCGACAGCCCCTGTGCAAAGGAGGACGTATCCATGGACGAGATGTTTGCCATTAAATGCCAAAACTGCGGCGGCCCTATGTACTCACACCAGGCTAAACGCAGCTTTGAGTGCGCCTATTGCGGCACGGTCATCCCGTGGCAGGCCGATGCGGGGGAGCCCAAGAGCGCCCTGGGCATTCGCCATGCGCCGCTGACGGTTGTCGATGGGCTGCTTAAGCTCACCCACGTGTCGCAACTCGAGCGCCCGGTGGACCCTGACTGGTATTTCTTTAATGCGTACTGGCGCAACCAGTCGGTTCTGGAGCATCTGCTGTGGGAGGACCGCGGCACGGCGCAGGAGTTTCAAGAGGCAGCGCACGTGAGCATTCCGTGCCCCTTCTGCGGTGCGTCCTTTGAGGGGTCATCGACCCAGCGCGTGTTTGAGTGCCCGTCCTGCGGCAATAAGATTGGCGTTGCTGACCTGCTCAAACCCGGTACGTTTAGCAAACGCTTGACCTTGGGCGTTGGTGCCGAGTACGTGCCTGAGCAGGGCATTCCCTGCGAAATCTCGCCACAGCAGGCACGTGCCAACGCGCTGCAGCTGGTGCGTCAGTATCCCGACGCCTTTGCCGGGCACGACGTGGAAGACGCGATTCAAAATGACACGATGCTCTTCTACTTTCCCATGGCGCTCGCGGACTTGCGCATGATGGTGTCCTTCCCGGGCAAGGGACTGAGCAAGGAGACCCTGGTGTACTACGAGGTGCTCGACTGGGCGTATCCCAGAGCAAATTACCTGGACGTTCGCCTTATGGGCATTCTGGAGCCGTGGGACTTTGCCAAGGTTGGGCCGTTTGACCCGGCCATGCAGGAAGGTGACTTCCGCGTTGTCTCCGTCGATGCGTCTACCAAGGACCAGGTGGTCATTGATAAGCTGGCGCTCGACATTGCGGGCAACGATGCCGAGGCGGTGCTGGGGCTCAATAAAAAGAGCATCCGCACCTGGGCGCGCAAGGCCCGCAAGCATAAGGACGGCCTAGTGATGGTGCCGGTCTACTTTGTCGATCGTCCGGCGACGGACGGCCGCGATGGCGAGCAGGTGCGCATTGCTGTAAACGGCCAGACGGGTCGTGCGGCAGCGGTAGTGTTTAGCGACAAGCGCGAGACGCATGTGGTGGCGCCGCTCAACCCGAGCCTGCATCTGTCCGGAGAAAGCACTGTGCATGCCACGCCCATCGAGGTCAAATACGTTAAATCGCCCTTCCTGTACCAGATCGTGCGCCGTGGAGGCGGCGAGCAACCGCGCCAGGTGGCAGCGGTGGCCGAGGGCTCCTACCGAGAGGAAAAGCCCAAGCGCAAGGGCCTGCTGGGTGCGCTATTTGGGAAGTAGGGGGGTGTTCCTATAGTTTTGTCAACTGGGAAATGCTCTCCGTGCGACCGAATCGCGGCATGCTGACGCCAAGCCATTAGGCCGGTGGGCTTCAGTCTGCTCGGTGCGTTTCGGCTAGGCTGCGTAAGGCACCCTGTCTCGCATGACCGCGTAGATGACCTTCAGTCTCTTTCGCGCCAGCGTCTTGAGCGCCTTGCCATGCGACATGCCCCGCTCTCGGCACCTGGTGTAGTAGTCGCCCCATCTCCCCTCTGTCCGGGTAAGGCAGTTACATGAGAATATGAGCAGGTTCTTCAGCCTCTTGTTGCCTTGGCGCGATGCCGTCACCGAGGAGATCGAGGTTCCCGACTGGCGGTTGCGCGGCGCCAGGCCGCAGTACGACGCGAGCCTGTCGTGACTGGGGAAGTCTTCGATGTCGATGGAGATCGCAAGCTCGGAAGCGGTTTTGGGCCCGATGCCCGGCACCGTCAGGAGGCATCGGTAAGTATCGTCGCCCTCGAGCAGGGCGGAGATCTCCGCCGAGTTCTCGGATATCCTGCGCGCGAGCAGTTTCACCGCCCGGTCCTCGGCGGCGACGACCGACGCATCCGGCCTTGTCGAGGAGGTTGTCGAGCGGACGAGGGCCTCGATCTTACCGCGCGCCGCCCCACGCGTGAGCGCCGCCGCCCTGCGGGGCCCGGCGTCGGCTACCGACCAGGCCCCGCCGAGGGATGCCATGAGCCTCAGCTGGGGCCCGTCGGACAGGTCGACCAGCGCCTCGAAGGCGGGGCACGATTCCAGCAGGATGCTGCGCAGCCGGTTCTTATTCCTAGTGTTCTCGCAGGTCAGGAAGTTCCTCTGGGCGGCCAGCGCCCTCGCCGCCGCAATCGTCGGACCTGGGTCTCCGACCGGCAGGAGCGCGTCGGGGATGCCAAGCGCCGTCTTCGCGATGACCATCGCGTCTCGCTCGTCGGTCTTGGCGTCGCCGGCGAAGAGCCTGGCGGCCCCGTGCGCCGCGAGTCCCGGCAGGTATGCCGCCGACATTCCGGCCGCCCTGGCGCGGGCGAGCGCGAGGGCGCCTATGTTGCGCGACTGGTCGACGACCACGAGCGCATCGGGGAAGCGGCCGAACAGCGAGTCCAGGTCGTCCTCCCTGTTCGCGACGGGGGCGCTCAACAGCACCTCGCCATCTCGAGTCGCGACGCATGCCCAGTGTGACGATTTCCCGACATCGAGCCCGATGACGGCTTCCGGCATTCTAATTGGTGCCACGGTGGTATCCTCCAATCGGTAGGCCGATCGGAACCCCTCCCCGCGACACCCACATTACCTGGCCGTGGCGCTTGCGCCCGGCAGTTTCCTATCAGTCGTCCGGAGCGGCGAGCGCCCCCGGCGGCAACACCCCCCGGGCCTTCTACGGGGCAGGGGCAGACGGCCATCCGGAGGCGCCCGATCGGCGGCCCCTCGGGGCTTGCCCGTATCGTAGGCAATGCGCCGAATGCTCGCCATCGAAATTTATCGATGGCCTATTTCAGACTGTAATGGGCGGTACCGGTTGACGCAGTAACGTGAAAGCCAGAGGTATGGGGCAGCTCACAGGAGCGGGGGCTGCCGTCCGATTGTTTGAGGGTGCCAGATGTAAATAAACAGTGGAGTGGCCGCAAAAGAGCCGCCTCGCTGGGTAAAATCAAGATGTGCCGCGGAACCCGCTCCTCAGCGCTTAAACTTCGGAGACGCGGGCAACGCAGGTGCTAATGTCTAAAGGGCCGGCTGCGACCGGCCCTTTTCTGCGGCTGCGGGGATTCGAATGCCAACACGGTGTACAGCCCCACGGTGCTTTGCTCTGTGACGAACGGACCCATGACGGCGCATTCTGTAATCATCATTTATGCGGTCCCTTAATCATTTGCGTTGGCTGACATTGTTTTCGTTGAAGACGCGCCCTAAAACAGGCAGCTCTCAATCAGATCCTTCCCTCGTAGAGTATCGACCCACTCCCGTGGAATTGCATCGATACCGTATGCCGTGCCGGCGAGGGCGCCTGCGACGGCTGCGGTGGTGTCAGTGTCGTCGCCCAGGTTGACGGCGGCAAGCACACAATGTTCGTAGCTGCTGGTGTTGACGAAACACCAGGTGGCTGCCTTAAGCGTGTCACGCACGAAGCCACCTGATCTGATTTCCTGCTTTGGCACGCCTTTCAAATGAAGCGCCCACGAGGGGAGCGCGTCGTTCAGCACGTCTCTCATCAGCTCGACAAATATGACGCATGCGTCGGTCGACGTTCTGTGGGCGTGCGTAATCGCGGAGACCGCGCCGATCTCTTCGTCTGTCGCATCGGTGAACGCCAAGGGCGCGATGCGCATGAGCGAACCGTTGCCGTTGTCGCGCTCGCCGGAGCCTCCTTTGCCGGTGTGCAGGGCGCGGGCGGTCGTGCCGCCGTAATCGAAAACGCCGTCAATCGTATACTCGCCACGGGCAATCCAGCCTACGAACTTGTCGCGCATGTCCGCGGTGTCGATGTGCCCAAGCTCCCTAATCGAATCGCAAGTGGCAAGCGTCATGGACGTGTCGTCGCTCCAGGTGCCCGCGGGCTGTCCGTGCGTGCCGTAGCCGATCATGTTGGTGCATTCGAACGCGCCACGAGGCCTGAACTCGTAGGGAACGCCCAGCGCGTCGCCGACGGCAAGCCCATAGATGCAGTCGCGTAGCGCTGGTTTCGACGTGTGTCTTCGTTTCGTTGTAGGGGGCGCTGGCGAGATGAGCCGAAATCCCTCTGAATCGCTCTTGCGTCGTGCGGCCGTGTCCTCGGCAGAGCGCACGTTAGGTGCGCTTTCGGTGATGGCCTGATTGATGCCCGTCATGGAAAACTCCTCTTGCACTCCGGATTAGAGATGCGTGGCAATCAGCGGCAATATGTCCAGCTCGATTCGCGACGCAGTGCGTCGCGAATCGAGAGAACTCAATGGTCAATATGTCAAAATGGTATGCATAGACGTCTCTTTACACGGCAACAGGCATTTCTTTCGGGCGCCCTGCTTTTGGTGCGTCGGCGAGTCGTGCCTCGATGGAAGTTTTGGATACCATGCGCTTGGTGCCGTCCTTCCAAGAATCCAACATTCCTGCATTTATCAGTTGCGATACCCGCGCTGAGCTAACACCGAGCATACGCGCGGCATCCGCTGCGGTGACGGCGGGGATGTCGCCGAGCTCGCGGCTGACGGCCACGGCGATAATCTTGCCGCCGTGCTGTGGCTGGTGTCCAAAGTCCGGCGCGGGAAGATCGACGCCGCCCATAAGGTGATCGTCGACCATACATGCGAGAAAATCAGCGGCGCTTTCGACAGCGTCGTTTAGGTCGGAACCAAACGTTCCTCCTCCGCCCAGCGAGCCACATGGCACAGCATCGACAATGCCGTCCGAATCAAAGAACTCGAATTCCCATACGTAAACCATGTAAGACCTCCTTTAAAAAGCGATGCGAAATGTGATGAGGATGAGCTATCGAAGTCCTGCCTGTCTTAGGATTCTTTTGGCAATTTGATCCTCAATCTCTCGGTGGCGTTTCACGAGCACGAGTTTATCTCCTTTGACGAACTTCTCGTGATTAGTGCCTCCTTTCGAGATGAAGCCGGCTTCTTCGAGGATGCGGATTAATTCGCGTCTCTGCATCTTAGCCTCTTTCAATAACTATATATTAGCACTTCCTAAGGGTTTTTTAGGCTTAAATCTTAGCTATTGCTAATCCTTTGTTTTGCGGCGCCGTGCTTGGATAGCGGCTTATATTTCTTGCTGTATTAGTTTATTTGCTCGTGCGGACACGATTTGGTGTTCTGCGCGCGACCGCGAAAAGGGGCAACAGGATCAAGGGCCGCGACGTTTTTCTACGTAACCGGCTGTTGACAGTCTGTGTCTTTAGCCTGAGCAGCCGCTCCCAGGCGCAGGAATTCGTAAACGTGCTCAATATGGTGATGTGACCGGGCGCTTTCGAACAGAAAAAGCCGGGATGCAAGGAGTCGCACCTTGCATCCCGGCTGAGCTAAAACGGCGCTGCTGCATGCCGTTGGAGCTTTAGCGCTTGATCTCGATATCGTCGAGCTTGACGTCCATGGCCTCGGTCTTGGCCTTGGCGATATCATCGGCAAATTCCAGAGACTTCATCATGGTCTCGACGGCGTCCTTGTGCTCCTCGACGTTGTCGATGCGCACGTACACGCTGCCGCCGTCAACGTCGGTGAAGTACTCGGTCGTTACGCCGCCCGTGTGCGTGTAGGAAGCGTTACGCCAGGTCTTTCCGTTGTACTTGACGGGATCATTCTCGGTCCACTCAAAGTCGGTCTTCCACTTGGCCTCGTAGTCGAACAACTCGTCGGCGTTCTTGTCAGAGTCGAAGACAGGGATGAAGCGATCGCTGGCGTGCTCGCTCTCGGTGAACTTAAACTGGGCCCTGTCGGCAGTGTCGCCTGCGACGTCGGTGATCTCGACACCCTCGGGAACCTCGACCTTAAACCAAATGAAGTCAGTCCTCATATCCACGGCTGGCTTTTCCGCTCCACCGCCAGCGCCACCGCCGCTGCCGGTAGCGCCGCCGCTGCCACCGCAACCCACCAAGGCAACTGCGGCAAAGAGACTGATGCAGAGGGTGAGAATCGCAAAGGCCTTCTTTTTCATGGTCGTGTCCTCCTCGATCTGTAACCGCCCATGGATTACCTGCCTTTACTGTACGCGTGGACGGTTCGCTAGGGTGGGCCATGTGTCCCATTCTGAGGGCCGGATTTGCGCCGGCAAGTGGCAATATGTCCGGGCGCAAAAGAGGGGAGGGCCGGCCTTGCCGTCCTTCCACTGGTTCCATGTTTGGTGCGGTGGGGCAGAGCGTAGCCGTGGGCTGCGAATCTTGACGACGGACGCATCCGGTTGGTCTTCGCGGGTGCCTCGCCACAGCTTTTTGTGCACAAAGGGGTCCGCACCTTTTGCGGTGCGGACCCCTTTGCGTTGCAACAAGTTGCTGCGGCGTGTTTCGAAGTTGAAATTACTTGCGAACCTTAGACACGACAGCGCTGGCGACAAAGCAGGCGATTGCCATGATGCCCATAGCTGCGACGATGTTGGCGGAGGCGTCACCCGTGCTGGGCAGAGCCTGCTTGTTGGCCTTGGTCTTTTTGGCAGGCTTGTTATCGGCAGGCTTGGTATCGGAAGGCTTGTTATCGGAAGGCTTGGGCGCGGGCTCGTCCTTCTTCCACTGGGCGAACAGCGTCACGGGAGCGGAAAGCTCAACCTTATCGCCCGCGGCATAGCTTGTGCCGGAGCCGTCCTTTGCGGTGTTCCAGCCCACGAAGGAGTAGCCCTTGCGCACCGGCTGCTCGGCCGTAACCTCAGTCTCGGTAACGTGCTCGACGGTAGCGAAAGCGACAGTTTGCTTATCCTTGGAACCGTTCAGGTCGTAGGAGAGATCGTAGGCGCTCTCCACGAAATTCGGGTTGACGAAGCCGTAGTACTTGCACTTAGGGGTTCCCGTGCGAGTCCAAGTGCCGGCATTGTTAGAGGCCCACTCGGTGTAGGTGACATCGTAGGCCTTGTCGTGCTCGCCGTCGGTGTAGTCGTGGGTGACCATCTTGCCGCCGGACCACACGAGCTTGCCGTTGATGTTGACGTCAGTTTTGCACTTGTTGTTAGTGCTTGCCTTGCCGCCAAAGCCAAAGAGCTTCGAGCAGGTAGTGTTGTCGCGCGCTTCCTTAATCCAGTCACCGGTAAAGTTAACCCTATTGGTACCGGTAATGTTGAGGAAGAACTTGTAGTTCCCCATAAGAGAGTCGTTGATGTTCAAAGCTTGCTTGTGGGCAAGCAAGCTGGTTGCCGAGTTGAACGTGCAATTATTCACGTTAACGGTGACGTTCTGCGTGCCGGCTTCTCTGTAGACGTTGATGACCTTACCTGTTGCGTTAAAGGTGCAGCCGTCGAACGTCATGGTCGGCGAGCAGTACGTCCAGAGGGCATAGTCGCCAGTTGGAGGGTTGAACGTCGTGTTCTTGAACAATGCGCTGTCATAGCCCCAGTAGAACGTTTTGCCTTCAACGATGCAGTTATCGACAACGGTGTTGTCGATGCGGATGAAACCAAGGTAGTCCGCCTTATCGGAGTGCAGCGTCATGTTTTTGAATGTAATGGTCTTGGATCCGTCAAACGAATAATCGCCGTTGTATTCCGTTCCAAAGTTTTCGGGTTTGGGGAATTTAGCGCCAATGCCCCAAACCGTGTCTTTGCCGGAGCCGACAAAAGTGAGGCTCTTGCCAACAGCGAGCTTGCCTTGGTTTTCTACATAAGTAGTGTAATTACCCGGTCCGAGATTAATGATGTCGCCGTCATTTGCCTCTTTAATAGCGACAGTCAAGTTGTCATACGGCTTGTTTTAGGTGGTGTTTGTAACCGTGCCGGTAGTAATCGGTCCGGTAGCGTCGTCTGCAAAAGCAGGCGATGCAACGCCCATCGTGACGAGCGCAACGGCAAACAGCGCCGTGACCGCACGAGAGGCCGTTTTCAAAAATGACTTCATGCTGAAACTCCTTTGCCTCTAAAAGTATAAAATCAGCATAAATATTATAGCGCTTCTGACATTTTACTAAATCCCTATTTCGCACCTGTATCGGTACGCCAATCTTTCTCGCGCTTCTTGCATATTTATTCCGTATACCTGCATCTTTGTTGCATCGGATTGCGCAACAAAGATGCATTTGTTTTGCCGGTGTGGTTTGCGCGATGGCACTTGGCGTGTCTATGGCCCAATGGACCCGGCGCATGACTGACCTTGACAGGGGGTCGGGATTGATCGCTTGGCGATAGGCACAGCGATGTTGCGCCTATCGCCCGCCATAGAAAAGAGCGATAACTGGGCGCACTGACGCGAATGCTCTTATGGGCTAGACTAGGCACCACGAAATACACGATGCGTTCGGGCAGCACCGACTGTCCGATTAGCTTCGCAAGCATTGAGGGTGCATGCACATGAGCCAAGAGATGATGGATAAGACTTGTCGCGGTTTTGCCGAGGCGCTTGCCGCGCGCGAGCCCGTTCCGGGTGGCGGTAGCGCGAGTGCATTCGTGGGCGCGTTGGGCGCTTCGCTGTGCGGGATGGTCGCTCGCTATGGGGCGACAAACCCTGCACTTGCCGATCGCGCAGACGATCTGGCGCGCGCATTTGCCCAGGCAGATGAGTTGGCGCAGGAACTATTGGGTCTGGTTGCCGAGGACGTTCGTGCCTACGGACAGGTGTCCGCGGCGTACGGTATTCCGCGTGAGGACCCGGCCCGACCGGCTGCGATTCAGGATGCGCTGCACGTGGCCGCCATGCCGCCGTATCGCATTATGGATGCCTGTGGGCGCGCTCTGGCGCTACTCGAGGACATGGCAGACAAGGGCTCGCGCCAACTGCTGTCCGACGTGGCGTGCGGTGCCGTGTTCTGCCGAGCCGCCATGCAGGGTGCGAGCCTGACGCTCTTTGCGAACACCACGTCTATGAAAGACCGGGCACGCGCCGAAGAGCTCGAGGCGGCGTGCGATGAACTGTTGGATACGTGGCTGCCGCGCGCCGATGCGCTGGCGCGCCGCGCTGCTGACGCCGCAAGGAAGAGGGGATAGCCATGGCAGAACTGCTGAAGGGTGCTCCCGTTGCCCGTGCTTTGACCGAGGAGCTCGCTGCTCGCTGCGCGGCTTTGCGTGAGCGCGGCGTTGTTCCGACGCTTGCTATCGTGCGCGTGGGCGAGCGCGAGGACGACCTATCCTACGAGCGCGGTGCCCTCAAGCGCTGCGAGAAGGTTGGCATTGAGGCTCGCCGCGTATTGCTTCCCTCCGATGTTTCGCAGGATGAGCTGCTGGCGGCCATCGAGGGCATCAATGCCGACCCTGCTGTTCACGGCTGCCTGCTGTTCCGCCCGTTGCCCGCTGGGCTTGACGAGGATGCAGTTGCCGCGGCACTCGATCCCGTCAAGGACGTTGATTCCATGACGCCGGCCTCGCTGCTTACCACGCTTTCGGGGCGAGGCGAGGGCTTTGCCCCCTGTACGGCCGAGGCCGTGCTGGCTTTGCTGGACCATTATGGCGTGGAACTGGATGGGGCAAAGGTCGCAGTCGTCGGTCGATCGCTGGTGATTGGCCGTCCCGTTGCCGCCATGCTTACGACCCGCAATGCCACAGTGACGACGTGCCATACGCATACGCGCGACTTGGCTGCCGAGTGCCGTTCTGCCGACATTGTTGTTGCTGCGGTTGGACGTGCGCGCACGATTGGCGCGGATGCGGTTCGCGAGGGCCAGACAATCATCGATGTGGGCATTAACTGGGACGAGGCCGCCGGCAAGCTGGTCGGCGACGTCGATTTTGATGCTACGGAGCCGATCGTTAACGCCATCACGCCCGTGCCGGGCGGCGTGGGGGCTGTAACGACAGCGGTTCTTGCCAAACACGTGATTGAGGCGGCGGAGCGCGCATCGAAATAGGCGTTTTGGGCTGTTTGAGGGGGTTAGACATATACCACGTGGGCAAAAAACGCCAAATATGAGTACTGTTGCCAAGATAGTCACATATGTTTTAGGTCATTTTGGCTCTCTATCGGTATTTATTATCGATAGAGAGCCTATTTTATTGGACTTATGAGGAATTACATTGTCAAGCTTTTAAACAAATGTAGATTATCGACACCTGCATTCGCTTAAATTGCTGCTACTAAATTTGTGACAGTACTCATATTTGGCATTTTTTGCCCACAGGGGCTGCCGGGGCGGCGGTTTCGCCCTTTTTGCGCCGAAGCGATACACTGTTGCCGTTTGATTTCTTCGCTCAAGGAGGATGCGCATGCCGTGCACAACGATTTTGGTTGGTAAGAACGCGAGCTATGACGGGTCGACCCTGGTCGCCCGCAACGAGGACTCGTCCAACGGGGTGTTTGAGCCCAAGCGCATGCGCGTAGTACATCCCGACGAGCAGCCGCGTGTCTACACGAGTGTCCTGAGCCACCTGACCGTTGAACTGCCCGACAATCCCATGCGTTACACAAGCGTCCCCGACGTTGTCCCGGGTCATGGCATTTGGGCCGAGGCCGGCTTCAACGAGCTCAATGTTGGCATGTCCGCAACCGAGACGCTCACCACCAACGAGCGCGTCCGCGGCGCCGATCCGCTTGTCGACTACGTGCCCGCCAAGGGCAACGAGGGCGAGGACGGCTACGTCCCGGCGCAGCCCGGCGGTCTGGGTGAGGAGGACATGGTGACCCTGGTGCTGCCGTACGCCAAGTCCGCCCGCGACGGCGTGCGTATCCTGGGCGACCTGCTCGAGCGCTACGGTACCTACGAGAACAACGGCATCGCCTTTAGTGACGTTGACGAGATCTGGTGGCTCGAGACCATCGGCGGGCACCACT
>CAJMRN010000053.1 GCA_905215815.1 uncultured bacterium
CATGGGCGATGTGATCCCGAACCCGGAGCTGGCTGCCCTGCGCGCCGAGCGTGCGAAGGCCGATGAGGCCGCTGCCAAGGCCGCATCCGAGCCAGCGCCTGCCGCGCCCAAACCTCAGCCTAAAAAGGCCGCCCGCCCCAAGCCCGCCGAGCCCACGCCGAGCCGTGACGAGATGACCTTTGCCCAGCGCATGGTCACCTCCAAGGAGCCTGCGGG
Organism: uncultured bacterium; assembly: GCA_905215815.1. Taxonomy (GTDB): domain Bacteria; phylum Actinomycetota; class Coriobacteriia; order Coriobacteriales; family Coriobacteriaceae; genus Collinsella. The sequence continues at coordinate 217 of CAJMRN010000053.1, forward strand.
CGAGAATGAGATCCCCGGTATGGCCCCGGCTCAAAAGATCATCATCGTGCTCGCCTTGGTCGCATTTGTCGTCTTTATGGGCTACACGATTTTGACCAGTATGGGTCTGCTCTAGCCGATTCGCGCTGGGCGCCATGCCTGAACACTCTGCCTTGTCCAACCCTCAACTTCTGCACAACGCATCCGAAAGGTCGCCCCATGGCTTTGACCGACATCTCGCATCCCACCGACATTGCAATGCTCACCGATCTGTACGAGCTCACTATGGCCCAGGGCCTGTGGGAGAGCGGCAAGGCCAATGAGCAGGGTTGTTTTACCGCGTTTTACCGCGACCATCCCTTTGGTAGCGCCTACGCCGTCATGTGCGGTACCGCCGAGCTGCCCGAGCTGGTCGAGAACCTGCGCTTTACGTCCGAGGACATCGAGTACCTCGCCTCGCTTCAGGCTCCCGCCGGCGGTGCGATGTTTAAACCCGCATTCCTCGACTACCTGCGCAACTTCCGCGCGCACGTGAACATTGACGCCGTGCCCGAGGGCGAGCTCGTCTTTCCGCGCGAGCCCATGGTGCGCGTCACCGGGCCGGCGCTGGAGTGCCAGCTGCTCGAGACGGCGCTGCTGAACATCGTCGGCTTCCAGACGCTCGTCGCCACCAAGACGGCACGCGTGGTGTTGGCGGCGGACGGCCGTCCCGTGGCCGAGTTTGGCCTGCGCCGCGCCCAGGGTCCCGATGGCGGCCTGGCCGTCGCGCGCGCGAGCTACGTTGCCGGCTGTTCCTCTACGTCCAATGTGCTCGCCGGGCGCCGCTACGGTATTCCCGTCTTTGGCACGCATGCGCACAGCTGGGTGATGAGCTTCGATTCCGAGCTCGAGGCCTTCCGTGCCTTTGCCAAGTCGAGCCCCAAGAACTGTACGCTGCTCATCGACACCTACGATGTGCGCGAGGGCTGCGAGCATGCCATTACGGTTGCCAAGGAGATGGAGGCGGTGGGCGAGCGTCTATCGGCCATTCGCATCGACTCGGGCGACCTCGCTAAACTCTCCAAGTATGTGCGCGGCCGTTTTGATGCCGAGGGCTTGCCCTATGTGGGGATCTCGGTTTCCAACGATCTGGACGAGTACACGATTCAGTCGCTGCTCGACCAGGGCGCGCCCATCGATAGCTTTGGTGTGGGTACCAAGCTCGCGACCTGCTACGACCAGCCGGCGCTGGGCGGTGTGTATAAGCTTTCTGCCCGCCGTGCGAGCGAGGCGGACCCGTGGACGCCGGTGGTTAAGCTCTCCGAGCAGCCCTACAAGCGCACGATCCCGGGCGTGCAGCGCGTACGCCGCTATTACGACGGCTTTGGCGGCCCGATCTGCGACATGATCTATGACGAGGATCATCTGTCGGGGGAGGGCACCGCGCGCGGCAATACCCTCGTGGCCGTGAACGATGCCGCCCTGGTGACCGATGTGTCGGAGCTTGAGTATCGCGAGCTGCTGGTGCCGATCGTGCGCGATGGCAGCGCTGTTGCCCCGCGCGAGAGTATCGAGGACGCACGCGAGCGTTGCGCCTGGGCGCTTGACCATCTGGATCCGGTCTACAAGCGCTTCCTGTATCCGCAGACCTATGTGGTGGGCATGGAGCAGGGCCTGGCACAGGTGCGCGACGAGCTCGTGCGCAAAAACATGGCCGCGGCTTCCGCCTTTCCCTGGGCTCACTAATGAAATGATCCCTTGGGGACGGAGGAAAACGGATCATTTTCTCGCCCGCCCACTCAACATTCGATTGGTTTGACGCATGACGACTTCTTATAAAACGATGGTGGTAAAGATCGGTTCGTCCACGGTGGTGGGTGCCGATGGCAAGGTCAACCGCGCCTTTATCGGCGGGCTTGCCGATCAGGCCGCAGCGCTGCGCAAGCTCGGCTGGCGCCTGGTCGTGGTGAGCTCGGGCGCTATCGCCTGCGGCTATCCCGTGCTGGGCTTCGACCGCAAGCCGGTCGGCGACCTGCCGAGCCTGCAGGCCTGCGCCTCGGCCGGTCAGTGCATCATCTCGTCGGCTTACGATGAGGAGTTCCATGCGCGCGACCTTCTCACCTCGCTCGTGCTGCTCACGCGCCACGACACGGCCCGCCGTACGTCCTACCTGCACGCGCGCGACGCCCTGCTGCGCCTGGTGGAGCTTGGCGTGGTGCCGGTCGTCAACGAGAACGATACCGTTACCGTCGATGAGATCAAGTTTGGCGACAACGACACGCTGGCGGCGCTTGTAAGCTGCCTGGTTTCTGCCGATCTGTGTGTGACGCTCTCGGACATCGATGGCCTCTACACCGCCAATCCGCATGAGGACCCCACGGCCGAGTTTGTCCCGGTCGTGCATAAGATCGATGCCAAGATCATCGCCTCGGCGGGCGATTCTTCCACATCGGTGGGCACGGGCGGTATGATTACCAAGATTCGTGCGAGCCGCATTCTGATGACGGCGGGCATTCAGAGCGTGATATGTTCGGGCGAGGAGCCCGATGCGCTCGTGCGCCTCGCCCGCGGAGAGAGCGTGGGTACGCTGTTCGATCCGCCGGCGGAGCGCCTGGACATTGCGCCCCGCAAGCTGTGGATTGCACTGGGCGACAAGGCGCATGGCTCAGTAACGGTTGACGATGGCGCCGCAAAGGCGCTGGTCAGCCGTGGCTCGTCCTTACTCGCGGTGGGTATTCGCGAGGTCGATGGCGCGTTTGCCGAGGGCGATGTGCTCGACGTGTGCGACCCAAGCGGCATGGTTGTCGCCCGCGGTATCGCCGAGGCCGATTCGGACGTGCTGGAACTTGCGGCAGGACGCCGCCAGGACCAGATCGCCGGCAACCGCCTGCTGGCAGACCTGGCCGAAAAGCCCGCGATCCATCGAGATAACTTAATCGTCTTCGCCTAACCAATTGACGCTGCAAACGCCCCTAAGCGGCAATCTGACGTTCAATCGTCGGGCATGACCAGAAGGTCAATGCCCTCCTCTTTCACGTCACCTTGCTCGCTTAGGGGCGTTTTCGCTTTCCGTCCTCTTTCTACAATGACTTCATTAACTTGGCACTTGGGGGCGTTCCTTTTGTGCCGGCAGGTGGGGACACTCCTTTGCTAGAAGATCCGGCGCAGGTCTCCGCGGTTGAGGGCTTCGTCAAAGAGGTGCTTGAACACCACGCTGCCGTGCAGGCCATCGTGCTCAAACTCGTTGGTCACCCAGGCATGCGAGTTGCCCACGCGGCTGAGCGTGTCGAGCTGCAGACCCGAATCCACGTACATGTCATCGAAGTACACGGCGGCCTGGAGTGGCACCTCGTTGCACGCCAGGCGCTGCGGGTCGTAGATCTTGTCCCAGCTGGTGTCTTCCATCAGCAGATCCATGGCGGGCTTGAAGGGCTTGAGCTCGGGCATCTGCTCAAACATCCACGGGAACATGGCCTCGCCGGTAAACATGAGCGGGCGCGCGAGGGTGTCGAACTCGGCGCGGTGCGCCTTCTCTTCTGCCGCGGCCCAGCGGATGGGCATGGTGTCGCCATCGGCGTAGATGAATTCCTGCAGCGTCCAGTACAGCGGATTCGTGCGTGTGTTGGTGCGCTCGAAGGCGCGCACCAAAAAGCTGTCGGATACCGAGGAGCCGCAGCTCAGCGTACCGTCGCCATCAACAAACGCGTGATCGACGATCCAGTGCATGCGCTCAAAGCTCGGCTTCATGCCAAAGTCGCTGCCCATGAGCTGCAGGCGCTCGACCGTCATCGGCGAGCCGTCGGGCAGCACGGGCTTTTGTTCCTCGAGGGCATCTGCCAGGGCCGCCACGCGCTCAACGTCGGCGGGGTAGCGGTCGTAATACTGCTGGGTCTTGGCGGCCATGCGCGGGAAGGTGTGCGCGTAGACCTCGCTGGCGCTTGCCGGCACGTGCGGAATGCCGCCGCAGGTAAAGCTTGCCGCCACGCCCTCGGGAAAGAGCGACAGATAGCTCAACGTCAAAAAGCCGCCGTAGCTCTGCCCGAGTGTGACCCAGGGCTTGCCGCCAAAGCCCACCAGGCGCAGGTACTCAAAATCGCGCACGATGGAGCTGGCGAGATGGCGCTTGAGGAAGTCCGCCTGCGAGCGGGCCGCATCGGCTCCTGCTGCCTCGGCGCGATTGCCCAAGGCGGCAATTGTGCGCCCGTCAACACAGCTGCTGCGCCCCGTTCCACGCTGGTCGGGCAGTACGACGCGGAAATGCTTGACGGCCTCCTCGATCCAGCCATCGCTTGTGGGTGATAGCGGACGCGGGCTCTCGCCGCCGGGGCCGCCCTGCAAAAAGAGGAGGAGCGGCAGGTCGTCGTTGATACGGTCGGGCGCGCAGACCACGCGGTAGAAGAGCTTGATGCTCTCGGGTGCGCCGGCGATGGGCGCCGGCATGGCGCCGCGGCGCATGGTGCTGCCGACGGCCAAAAGCATGGGCTCAAGGCCGCGCCAGTCGAGGGGGACATCGATGCTGTGGTCCTCGACATACAGGCCGGGGACGTGGTACGAAGTGATGAGCGCCATGTGATGCTTCCATTCGTTGCGGTGTTTCGGGTTGACCAATTCTACCGCCGTCGGCGAGGATGCGTGCAAATCGGCTACCATGGTTGGCAAACATCTAAGAGAAAGGGCCGTCCATGTCGGTCGATATAGCCACGTATGTCCACGATCTTGCCGTCGAGGCCAAGGCCGCTTCGGGCGCGCTTGCCACGGCGAGTGATGTCCAACGCCAGGAGGCCGTGCGCGCCATGGCCGTGGCGCTTCGCGATGGCGCCGATTCCATCATTGCCGCCAACGAGCTCGATATGGCCGCCGCGCGCGATGCGGGCACCTCGGCAGGGCTCCTCGACCGCCTGCTGTTAACGCCCGAGCGCGTCGAGGGAATGGCCGCCGGTTTGGAGAAGCTCGCCGAGTTGCCCGATCCCGTCGGTCGCGTGCTCGACCACCGCGTGCTTGCAAGCGGCGTGGACCTGACCCGCGTGAGCGTGCCGCTGGGTCTGGTTGCCATGGTTTACGAGGCGCGCCCCAACGTGACGGCCGACGCCGCGGGCATCTGCATCCGCACCGGCAACGCCTGCATTCTGCGCGGCGGTTCGCTGGCGTATCACTCGTGCGCCATGATTGCCGAGCTGCTGGCCGATGCGCTTGAGGCCCAGGGTTTCCCGCGCGAAGCCGTCTCGATGATCGAGTCTACCGACCGCGAGGCAACCGGCGAGCTCATGAAGCTTCGTGGCATCGTCGATGTGCTCATTCCGCGTGGCGGTGCGGGCCTGATCCAGCGCTGCGTGCGCGAGTCGCTCGTTCCGGTTATCGAGACGGGCACGGGTAACTGCCACATCTACGTGCATGAATCCGCCGACTTTGACAAGGCGCTCAACATTATCGTCAATGCCAAGACCCAGCGCGTGGGTGTGTGTAATGCCGCCGAGTCGCTGCTGCTCGACCGCGCCGTGGCAGATTCGTTTTTGCCGGCGGCCCTGGCCGTGCTGCACGACCACGGTGTGTTGATTCACGGTGACGAGGCCACGTGCGCCGTATGCGCCGATGCCGGTCTTGCCGAGGGCGACGACTATGTTGCCGCGACTGAGGAGGACTGGGGCCGCGAGTATCTGGCGCTCGAGATGAGCGTGAAGGTCGTGGCGAACGAGGACGAGGCCATCGCGCACATCAACCGCTATGGCACCATGCATTCCGAGGCCATCGTTGCCGAGGACGTGGACGCTTGCGAGCGCTTCCTGGATGAGATCGATGCCTCGGCCGTGTATGCCAACGCCAGCACGCGCTTTACCGACGGCGGCGAGTTTGGCCTGGGCGCCGAGATTGGCATCTCGACCCAAAAACTCCATGCCCGCGGCCCCTTTGCCGCCGAGGCCCTCACCACCTATAAATACAAGCTCCGCGGCACCGGTCAGGTCCGCCCCTAAACCTGCCAAAAAGGGACAGGTTTATTTTGGCAGGTTTTATCTGCGGTTTTGCCGGGCGACACGTTCGCCCGGCTTTTTTCTCCGTATACCTTATCTGTCTTTCGGCTTGAGCCACGGCGATATACGATAATGGCACCGTGTCCTAGTGCTGACTCACCTGGAGGTATTGCCATGTCCCAGACGCTTTCCGCCGGAATCACCCGCGACCGTGCGTTCGAACTGCTCAACGAGCACAACAAAGATCCGTTCCACATCACGCACGGCGAGACGGTCGAGGGCACCATGCGCTACTTTGCGCGCGAGTTCGACCCCGAGAACGAGGAGTTTTGGGGTATCGTCGGCCTGCTGCACGACCTGGATTGGGAGGAGCATGAGGACGACCCCATGAACCACACCATCTATGCTGCCGAGATTCTGGAGGGCGAGGGCGCATCGCCCGAGCTCATTCGCGCTATTCAGACGCACACGTCCGACTTCAACACCTCGCTGCCCAAGCCCGAGCTGCAGATGGAAAAGATCCTGTTTGCCTGCGACGAGCTCACCGGCCTGATCGGTGCTGCCGTGACCATGCGTCCGAGCAAGAGCGTCATGGACTTTACGACTAAGTCGCTCAAGAAGAAGTTCAAGGACAAGCGCTTTGCCGCCGGCTGCTCGCGCGACGTGATTTCGCAGGGCGCCGAGATGCTGGGCTGGGAGCTCCCCGAGCTTTTTGACCGCACCATCGCGGCCATGCAGTCCTTCGCGCCCGACCGCGATACCTTCCAGGCCTAACCTGCCAAAAAGGGACAGGTTTATTTTGGTAGGTTTTATCTTGGGAAACGCTTCCGTTGAATGTTATTCAGCGGAAGCGTTTTCTGTTTGACATGGTGACGTTGGCGAATGGCGACGCCTCGCGGCAGGCAGCTGCGCATTGCCGTATCCGTAACTCGGCAAACGCGACGTTAGGACGCGTTCTTAATAATCCATGTTCCCAGTCCGGTCAACAGTTGAACCTGCTTAACCGTTAGCCCTTCTTTTCGAAGCGCGAGAATCGCCTCATTGCGAAGTGGCTTGGAGACAGATTTGAGTTCCTTCGGAGCACATCCTGCGACACTCTGCACGATTGCCGTGCCAAATTCGCATAGATCTTCCTCGCGAACCTTGGCTGTTGCGCTTGGACGATAGGGAAGCGACGGCGTACTTTCCATGAGCTGAAGGTATGAACGAGGTGTTGGGAATAAAACACCGACAACGCTGCCGGTGACATGCGGCCGTGACCTGGCACTCATTAGATACTCGCGATGGCTGCTCCAGGGATATTCGTCGTATGCCGCCAGTCCTGCTTTTTGCGGATTCAGATGAATGTATCGAATTGCCTCGAGTAAATATACTTCCGAGTTAATGGGCGAATCCCAAAACCGCTCCTGAAACACGTGGCCGATATGCCCCGTCCGCGCATTGTACCTGCCCGCATACGATACGGCTACCGCGTGCATCGCGTCGCTCTTGCGGTCGTCCGGGTCGTCGATGAGCAGATGAATATGGTTTCCCATAAGGCACCAAGCGATAAGCTCGATATTGTGTTTGGGGAGGATTGCATCGAGGATCTGAAGCATGGCGATTCGGTCCTCGGCATCGTCAAACAGCAATTGCCCTCCGTTTCCACGCAACGTGACGTGGAAATAACCGGTTGGTGACTTTGAACGAGGTTTTCTCGGCATGGCCCCTCCTTTAGCTTGGATGGGCTGAAGATACCTCATTCGGAGGCTTCGGTTGTCGAGATTCAGTTTACCGACTATAGCTGCTACCTGCCGAATTGTTATTGCGTTTTCAAATTGATGCTTTTTAATGGTAATTGAGCAAGACGGGCGCGCTTGTTGCGGATACGGGCGTTGGTTGCGTCGATCTGGACGGCCCTCGTGTGATGTCATCACAAATGGGCTTCACGCATTTTCGCGGCGATAGAAAAATGGCCGGGGCTTACAAACAAAACGGAGCACCCGGCCATTTACTGATTGTTTGTTGACGTTTGGCCAGATAAAACCTGCCAAAATAAACCTGTCCCTTTTTGGCAGGTTAGTTGAGGGCGGCTTGGGCTAGACGGGCTTCGGCGGCCTCTTCGGTGACGCCCAGGGCCACGGCGAACTCCTCGATGGAGCGGCGCTTGGCTTCCTTGAGTACGCGCATGTAATAAGAGCTGGGCTTTTTATCTGCTTCCTCGGCCTGGCGAATACGGTGCATCATGGTTTTTGCCACGCGAACCGTCTCGGGCGCGCCCAGCTTGAGCTGCTGCTTAAAGTGCGTCTCCTCGAGCGAGCTATTGCGCTCGGTAAAGGTGTCGCACTCCAGCTCGTCGTAGTGGCTCAGCAGGTGCTCGGCATCTTGCTGGGAGATAGCGGCATGCAGACGGTCGGCCTGCGCCACGGGGTACATGAGAATCGTCTGCGCATGTCCCTGCTTGGTCTCGAGCAGCAACATGGGCTGAGGTGTGTCGTCCCTAAAACCGACGACGGTGCAGACTCCCTGACCCGGATGAATGACGTGTTGACCGATTGAGAACATGCTACCTCCAACTTATACGAATTTACGTATGTTAAGAATACCACGCTGACGTGCGCAAACCATCACTTTATGCAGGAAAAGCACACAACTCCGATAGGTAAGAGTATTCGATAAACAGAACGGCTTATTCATACGTTTATGCATTTCTGGAACGTGTATAAACAGCAGGCAAACCGCCAACTTTGTACCGCCGCGCAAGAGCGGTAGTCATTTTTGTGCATATGCAATATCTATTAGCTTTACCCTGCGACAGTAGTTACTGCTTGTGATAGAGTGCTACAAACTCTGGCTTTTGCCCTACGAGTGACCAAGAGCTCGGGGGCTTTAACACAAGGAGGATCTATGCCCGAGAAGATTGAAGAGCTGGTACGCGCTGCGCTTGCTGCGGCCCAGGAGGCCGGCGACCTTTCCGCATTTGAACTTGACGATTGCGCTATCGAGCGACCGGCTGACACTTCTCATGGCGAGTGGACCTCCACCATGGCCCTGAAGTCCGCCAAGCTGGCTCACTGCGCCCCGCGCAAGATCGCCGAGGCCGTCGTTGCCCATATGCCCGAGGACCCCGCAATCGAGAAGGTCGAGATCGCAGGCCCCGGCTTCATCAACTTCTACCTCTCCGTTGCCGTCAAGAACGCCATCTTTGGCGAGGCCCGCGAGAAGGGCATGGACTTCGCTAAGTCCAACGTCGGTGGCGGCCTGAAGACCCAGGTCGAGTTCGTCTCCGCCAACCCCGTCGGCCCCATGCACATCGGCCATGGCCGCTGGGCCGCTCTGGGCGACTCCCTTTGCCGTGTTATGGATCACGCCGGTTACGACATTCAGCGCGAGTTCTACATCAACGACCACGGCTCTCAGATGAACACCTTCGGCAACTCCATCAGCACGCGCTATATGCAGCTTGCCGACATCATCGCCAAGCAGGGCGTGGATATCGACGAGGCTCACAAGCTGCTGATCGCCGACCGCGACGCCTTTGTTGCCGACGAGAACGATGAGCACCCCGAGACCCATCCGTATCAGGACAACTTTGCCGAGACTCTGGGCAAGGACTCCTACGGCGGCGACTACATCATCGACGAGGCTGCCGAGTTCTGGCGCACCGACGGCGATAAGTGGGTCAACGCCGATTCGCAGGAGCGCATGGAGAGCTTCCGCGAGCGCGGCTATGTAAAGATGGTCAACAACATGCGCGACCTTTGCCACGCCGTTAACTGCGACTTCGATCGTTGGTTCTCCGAGCGCTCTCTGTACGTGAAGGACACCGAGGGCGAGACCGCCGGCACCTCCGCCGTCGACCGCGCTTTTGAGAAGCTCGACAAGATGGGCTACCTCTACACCAAGGACGGTGCCCTGTGGTTCCGCTCCACCGACCTGGGCGACGACAAGGACCGCGTCCTGATCAAGTCCGATGGCGAGTACACCTACTTCGCCTCCGACGTTGCCTATCACTGGGATAAGTTCCAGCGCGTCGACCACGTCATCGACATCTGGGGCGCCGACCACCACGGCTACATCGAGCGCGTCCGCTGCGTCTGCGACGCTCTTGGCTATCCCGGCAAGTTTGAGGTTCTGCTGGGCCAGCTCGTCAATCTGCTGCGCAACGGCAAGCCCGTCCGTATGTCCAAGCGCAAGGGCACCATGGTGACCCTGCAGGAGCTCGTCGACGAGGTCGGCTCCGACGCCGCTCGCTACACGCTCATCTCCAAGAGCTCCAACCAGATGGTCGACTTCGATATCGAGGCCGTCAAGAAGCGCGACAACTCCAACCCGGTGTACTACGTGCAGTACGCTCACGCTCGCGTGTGCTCCATCCTGCGTCGTGCCGCAGACGTTACCGCCGAGCAGGCCGCTGAGATGGGCATGAAGGCCGTCGCCGCCAAGGCCATCGGTGAGAACGTCGATTACTCTCTGCTGACCGACCCGACCGAGCTCGCCCTTTCGCGTAAGCTCAACGAGCTCACCGACCTCATCGCCAGCTGCGCTCGCGATCGTGCCCCGTTCCGCCTGACTCACTTTGCCGAGGAGCTCGCCGGCGACTTCCACAGCTTCTACGCCGCCTGCCAAGTTCTGCCGAGCGAGGGCCGTCCCGTCGACCCCGAGCTCTCGCGCGCCCGTCTGGCCGCCTGCGACGCTGTCCGCGTGACGCTCGCCCTGGTGCTCACCCTTGTTGGCGTGACTGCTCCCGAGCAGATGTAAGCGCTGGCCGTTTGACTGCGCGGGCTTGGTTTAACTGAGCCTTGAAAGCCCGATCTCCCATGTGAACTGCCTCCCATTTCTTGGACATGAGAAATGGGAGGCTTTCTTTATGCGCGTTGATTTGAGGGTGAAGCATGATGTCGAGGCCAGGAAGGCGGCCATAGGGCTCTTCGAGCTCGGACACGGGTATAAATCTGCCGCGATTGCCCTTTCGCTTCCCGCGGAAGCCGTGAGAAGATGGCAGGAGATATACCGCGCATTCGGGAGCGAGGTGCTGCTGCGCATGGACGGAAAGCAGGGCAGGTACACATACGAGCAGAAGGTCGCCGCCGCCTCCGCCGTCGTCGACGGCGGCATGACGAAGGCCGAGGCGATGGCGGCGTTCGGCATAATGTCGATGTCGCCGCTCAAGAAGTGGTGCGCGCTATACCGCGAGGGCGGCGCGGAGGCCCTGCGCCCGAGGCCCAAGGGCCGGCCGAGCGGTTCCAGGGCGAGGCCGCGGACCCGCGAGGAGGAGCTCGAGGAGCGGTGCCGTAGGCTCGAGGCCGAGGTGGCCTACCTAAAAAAATTACGCGCCCTGGTCGAGAGGGACGGGCTCTGACCAGGGCGAAGGCCGAAGCGGTCGCGGCCCTGCGCGCCGAGGGGCACGCGCTCGGGCACCTGCTCGCATGCGCCGAGCTCAAGCGGTCGACCTACTACTACGCCCTCGCGCACCCGCCGAGGCCCACGCGCGCCGAGCTCCGGGAGGCGGCCGCCGAGATCTTCTCGCGCACCGCCAACGGCTGCGGGCACCGGCAGATAGCGATGTGCCTCAGGGCGGAAGAGGGGGTCGTGATAGCCGACAAGACCGTGCTCAAGATGATGCGCGAGATGGGGATTCGCTGCGGCATCAGACGCGAGACGGCCTACCACAGGTACAACTCGTACAAGGGCGTCGTCGGCAGAACGTTCGAGAACGTGATCGCGAGGGGTTTCGACGCCGGGGCCCCGTGGCAGAAGCTGGGGACGGACGTCACCGAGTTCAAGGTGGCTGGCGGTAAGGCCTACTGGGCCCCGACGCTGGACTTCTGCACCAAGGAGATCGTGGCGAGCGACATATCGACCACGCCCGACATGGCCCAGCAGGTGAGGATGCTCGACGAGCTGCTGTCCAAGATCCCCGAGGGCGTCGCCCCGACCATGCACTCGGACCGGGGCTGGCAGTACCAGCACGCCTCGTACACATCCAGGCTCGAGGCCGCCGGCATCGTCCAGAGCATGTCCAGGAAGGCGAACTGCATCGACAATGCCGCCACCGAGCAGCTCTTCGGCCACGTCAAGGACGAGTTCTACAGGGGCCGCGAGTGGAAGACGTTCGAGGATTTCAAACGCGACCTGGAGGAATACATAGTCCACTGGAACACGAGCCGGAGGCAGGCAAGATTGAAGGGCCTGACCCCGGAGGAGTACCGGAATCAGGCCCTTGCGGCCTAGTCGCTATTTAGGGCGTCCAAGATTTGGGGCGCAGTTCACATGCGGAGGTCGGGCTTCTTGCGTTTGGCGGTGCTTTTTGGTGTGTTGGGAAATGCTACCAAATCGCAACTATACCGGTTTACGGGGCTGAATCACCAACTGGCGACCATGGCGCCAATAGCGAAATTAAAACCGAAGGTAGACGGCTCATTGTTTCTTGAAAATGCAGGGTATGGTTGGCTTGTATCATTCTGGCCCCGTAAACCGTCATAGTTTTGAAAATGACCCCTTGGGGACGGAGGAAAATGGGTCATTTTTGTCTCGTGGAGGAACGGCGGAACACCCTCTGCCAAGAATCGGGGGCATCTACTACGTTTAAGTGCGTACCCCGAACCACGCCGAAAATCGCAATATTAAAACCGCAGGTAGCGGACTCGCTGTTTCTGAAAAAATAAGGGTATGGTCAGGGGTCCGGGGGCAAGCGTAGTAGATAGGCGCGTTTCGTGGCGCGGCGAATCCCGACGCCATGGATTTGCTCCCTAGTCGCATCATTTGAAGGCGCCTTAGGGCAAGAGTGTCCCTTTTGACTAGTCGTTTATGAACGTCTCCGATGACTAAGTTGCAGGTGGCAGCGGTTGTGTTACACTTACGCTGCGTATTTGACGCAATCATCTCGATACAGATCAATGGTGCCCGTCGCTTTTTGGACGGAGCTAGACTGTTTAGCCGCCCTGAAGGTATATGCAGGGAGCATGTGATCGCAGGGCTTGAAAAGAAAGTTGAGCAAACACTGTGTCTGATCAACAACAAGAAAACGAAATAACGACGACGCAAACGGCTCCCGCTGCACCGGTTACGTCGGACCAGGCCATGGTGCCCGCGCCGGCGCAGGTCTCGGCTCCTGAGGCGCCTAAGGCCGCCGCGCCTGCCACGCCCGTTGCTAGCGAGGAGGCTGCACCCGCTAAGCCCAAGCGCACGCGTCGTGTGGCCAAGCCTGCTGTGGACGGCGAGGAGGCCGCAAAGCCTAAGCGTCGCACGACGCGCACCACGCGCGCGAAGCGGCCCGCTGCCGCCGATGCGTCGGCCCCCATTTCCGATGAGGTCGCGCAGGCCCGTGCGCTGGCACAGATCAGCGAGGCCCAGGTAGTGCGCGCCCGCCGTCGCGCTGCCGAGCGCGAGGCCGCGGCACTGACCGAGCTTGCCGTGCCGGGCGTACTCGAGGCTCCGGCGGCCAATGAGGCTCCTGCTGCCGAGCAG